>JAICXZ010000778.1 GCA_025934475.1 Mucilaginibacter sp.
ATATGGACGAAGCCGAAGAGCTCTGCGATCGTGTAGCTTTTATTGACGGCGGTCATATAATCGGCATTGACACACCAGATAACTTTATTGATAAATTGGTGGCCGGCGGCTTCGAACGCAGAAATCAAGGAAAAGTAGCCAACCTGGAAGACGTGTTTATCCACATGACCGGGAAGGAATGGCGGCCAGAGTAGTGGCAGTTTGCCGAGCGAGCGCACCAATGACTAATGATCCAATGACTTAATGCCCTAATGAATAATGAACAACCAACCATACAGTAATTTCCGCGCGACAATGGCTGTCGCCAAAGCAAGTTTCAGATCCATCATGCGCAGCCCCTCGGCTGTGGTGTTTAGCCTGGCGTTTCCATTGATATTTATTGTGGTATTTGCCAATATTGGCAATCGGGCCATCACCGCTGACGTTGGTGTCTCCAAAACCTGTGATACTGCAAACGACTTTTATCGCGGGCTTAAATCGCACAAAGTAGCCAACCTGATCACAGATCAAAGCACCGCGGATATGGATAAGAATCTCTCCAAAGGCGACCTCGCTGCTATTATCAATATTCAAAAAAGCTCTACTCCTCCTTATATCACAGTCAATACCACATACAGTACATCCTCGGGCGACAAAGGCAACATTTTCAAAATGATCCTAACCAATATTGCTTATAATGCCAACCGTTCTATGCAGCAGGGGCCATCGCCTGTTGTCGAACTGAAGGATGCAACTATCCAGGGCCGCAAATACAACTATATCGACTTCCTGCTTCCCGGCATGCTGGGTTTCTCACTGCTTAGCAGCGGGGTTTTTGGAACGGCATTCGTATTCCTAAGCTTACGCATCACATTGGTGATCAAACGCTTTTTTGCGACACCCGTAAAAAAATACAGCATTGTATTAGGCGAAGCCATCGCAAGGCTTATCTTTTCCTGGATCGGCGCGCTTTTTATCATCCTGGTTGGCCATTACGCATTTGGTTTTACACTAATACATGGAGTAGTTACAGTCATCAACATGCTGATCCTTTCGGCCTTAGGTCTCATCGTATTTATGGGTTTCGGTTTCATCATATCCGGTATCGCAAAAAACGAAAGCTCGGTACCGCCTATTGCCAATATTATTACGCTACCACAATTTCTCTTGTCGGGCACATTCTTCTCAATCGCTGCATTTCCAGGCTGGCTGCAGGGCATCAGTAACATCCTGCCCCTCACCTATTTAAATACCGCGATGCGCAATGTAGCCTTCGAAGGTGCATCCATCGGCGGTGTGCTGCCTCAATTGGGTGTCCTCGGTATTTGGTTTATTATCGTTTATGGCGTTGCGGTGAAGACGTTTAGGTGGGAATGATTTTGAAGTCGGAGGTCGGAGGTCAGAGGTCTGAGATCAGATTTTATGATTTCCAGTTTTGATGAAGCTTGAATAGCTTAGATCCGATTATTTCGGCTTCGTTTAATAATTGATCGAACGCTTCCTTTCCGATATATTCACATTGATACGCAAATTGCAGCCACGATTTAGTTTCCTGTAACGAACCCATTGAGTAAACAAGAAACTTTTTGAATTCACCTTCGTAGGTTCTTCTTCCCCACCTTCAGCAATGTTTGCGCAAATAGAACGAGAAGAATCAACTACCTGGCTGGTTAGCGAGTAAGTCTCTGATTTAGGGAAAGATCTGGTTATTTTAAATATTTTCATTGCGTACTCGTTCCCGAGGCGATATACATCAAGGTCGAAAAAGGTTTTGATCATGTGTAAGAATTTAAGGTGCCCTAATTTATATAATCTTCGCAAATCCAAGCTCTGACTTCCGATCTCCGACTTCCGACCTCGGGCGAACATTAAATTAACGTTAATCTTCAAACAAATTACCCCTCAAGTAAATATCCTTATTATATTTGGAGAATATTACATTGCTAGTGTATTTGGGACACTAACTAAAACGATTACCTAAAATTCAAAACAAGATGAGCTTAATTATTGATGTGCACGCCCGCCAGATACTCGACTCACGTGGTAACCCTACCATTGAAGTTGATGTATTGACCGAAAATGGCGCTTTAGGCCGTGCTGCCGTACCTTCGGGCGCTTCTACCGGCGCACATGAGGCCGTTGAACTTCGCGACAACGACAAATCCAAATATATGGGCAAAGGCGTATTGAACGCTGTTGCCAACGTGAACGATACCCTGGCGAAAGAACTGCAGGGCATGGACGTTTTCGAGCAGAACGCGATCGACGCACTGATGATTGAGCTCGACGGAACCGAAAATAAAGGCAAGCTGGGCGCTAACGCGATCC
>JAICXZ010000386.1 GCA_025934475.1 Mucilaginibacter sp.
CTGGCTTACCAGTTGAAGGATGTCGTTCCAAACCTGTTCCTTGTGCTCGCAACTGATGCCGATAGCAAACCGGGGCTTACTGTAATGATTTCGGAAAATCTGGTAAAGGATAAAGGTCTTAATGCTGGCAATATCGTTCGCGAATTAGCTAAGGAGATACAAGGTGGTGGAGGCGGTCAACCGTTTTATGCTACTGCAGGTGGTAGGGATGCGAATGGGTTGGATAAGGCGCTGGCTAAAGCAAAGGATTTTATTTCATAAGCTGTTCCTACACAGCAAGTTCCCTGCGTAGACATGGAATGACATTTTATGGATTGGCGATATAATACGATTTGGTTTGAGCAGCTTGAACCAGGTAATTATCTTAATCAAGATTTAAAGAAGGTACGTAGAATAAGTGAGGACTTTACCAGGGTAGAGTATGCTATCCTTTGGTACTTAAAACATAAAACGGATTCATTTGATAGCTTACCGGGCTCTAAGACTTTATCCTATTTGGAACTCAATTCAGCAAACATAAAAGACTTTAAAGGTATCGGTAAGTTTGAAAATTTAAAAAGACTTGAACTGCATCATTGTATCAAGCTGGAAAATGATTTAGGTCTATCTCAATTAAATAAAAACCTTCAGTATCTTCATATTAATACATCGAAGAAATTTGCATTTACAAGCGAACTGCTAAGTTTAAAGAACTTAAAGGTTCTTTGTTTAAATGCTTGTGGACCTATCGATAATCTTTCATTTTTAAAATGTTTCCCTAATCTATTGGATTTCAGATTTGTCGATACAAATATTCTTGACGGAGATCTAAAGCCAATCATTGAACACCCTTCAATTAGAACTGTTGGATTTTTGAATAAGCGTCATTATAACTTACGAGAGGATCAAGTTGATAAAGAGTTGGATTTAAAAGACAATAGGGAATATCGACATTTCGCATACAAGGGACAATATTATACATGCAGGTATGATTATTAGAATGTTGACGACTGTTTCGACTAGCGCAACATGACACACCGCGCAAACTTATCGTGGATAAGAACGAAGCTATCTTCACATAGAGGCTAATAGCAACTTTTATTTATATTTGGCGGCTACTGCTAAAACAACACTTATAAAAGGTCGTGTCAGAAGAATTGAAGCAAAAATATGAGCTGGTCGTGGGTTTGGAGGTGCACGCCCAATTGTCTACCCAAAGCAAGTCTTTTTCGCCGGATTCGGCTGCTTTTGGCGGCGGACCCAATGAGCATGTGAGCGTGGTTTCGCTTGGCCACCCGGGTACGTTGCCCTTTATCAATAAAAAAATGGTGGAATACGCCGTCAGGATGGGGCTGGCCTGTAACTGTACCATTAACCTCAATAATACCTTTGCCCGCAAGAACTATTTCTATGCGGATCTGCCTAAGGGCTATCAGATCACACAGGATCAGGCGCCTATATGCTTAGGTGGCGAGGTGACAGTGAGATTATCCGACGGATCACAGAAAGATATCGCTATTCACCATATCCATATGGAAGAGGATGCCGGCAAGAGTATGCACGATCAGCACCACGCTGATTCCCTGATCGATTTGAACAGGGCAGGGGTGCCGCTGATCGAGATTGTATCCGAACCTGATATTCGCAGTGCCGAAGAAGCCGGTCAATATCTGACCGAGATTCGAAAGCTGCTTCGTTACCTGGACATTTGCGATGGCAACATGGAAGAAGGCAGCATGCGCTGTGATGCCAATATTTCGGTGAGGTTGAGAGGTAATACTGCATACGGCAACCGCTGCGAGGTTAAGAATATGAACTCAATACGCAATGTTCAGCGCGCTATTGAGCATGAGTTCGACCGGCAGGTGGCCATTATCGAGAACGGTGGCACCATCGAACAAAATACCCTCAATTTTAATGCTGATACGGGCGAAACATCAGTTTTGCGTTCAAAAGAGATGGCGAATGATTATCGTTATTTTCCAGAGCCTGATTTGCAACCCCTGGTTCTCTCAGCCGCTTATGTCGAAAAGATACGTAAGGACCTCCCGGCGCTGCCAAATCAGCTTTATGAAAAGTATATATCTAGCCTGGGGCTGCCGGTGTACGACGCCTCGGTTATAACTGCCGATAAGGAAACCGCGGGATACTTTGAGGAGATAATTGGCCATACCACAAATTACAAAGCGGCTGCAAACTGGCTGATGGGTGCCGTAAAATCGTATCTGAACGAAAATGGCATATCCATTACAGAGTTTGGTATCAGTCCGGGTAATTTAGCCGCCCTGATAGCGTTGATTGATAACGGCAAGGTAAATAATTCGGTAGCGGCTCAAAAGCTGTTTCCGGCTATGTTAAAAGAGCCGGCCAAATCGCCGGAAGAGCTCGCAAAGGAATTAAACTTGCTGATCAGCGCCGATACCGACGATGTGTACCAGTTCATTAGTGAGGCCATCGCCAAATACCCGGATAAGGTGAAGGAATACCAAAAAGGCAAAAAAGGAGTTTTGGGCCTGTTTATGGGCGAGATCATGAAACGCTCTAAAGGGAAGATCGATCCGCAAAAAACCAATCAGTTACTGATCAAAGAATTAGAATCTAAATAATAGATATGAGATTTGAGATATGAGATTTGAGAATTACAAAGGCCGCAAGCAATTATCTCACATCTCACATCTCATATCTCACATCTTATATCTCAAATCTCAAATTGATGAAACGTATTATTTATTGTTTTGCAGCTGTATCGCTGATAATACTGAGCTCTTGTAGCGACAACTCCAAATTCACCCTTTCGGGTATCATTACCAATCCGGGAGCTATAAAAAAAGTGTATCTGTGGAGAGCTGACAGCAGCGCTGTTACCAAAGTGGACTCGACTAACCTGAGCCAGGACGGCAAGTTTACGTTTAAATATGCTGCTCCGTATGCAAACCTTTTTAGCTTGCGTGTTGGCGAAACCATGTTCGACCTGATTGCCAAAAACGGCGATAATATTGAATTCAGCACCAATTTGACTGACCCCAAGCATGCCTATGATATTAAGGGGTCGGAAGAATCGCAGAAAATAAAGGAATACAACGCCGTTACAAATGTGTATCATGAAAAGATCGGCAAGATCGTTGCTGAATACCGCTCCAAAGCGCAGCAGGCTGGTAAGGAGAGTGATGAATTGATTAATACTTACCGCCCTTTGATGTTGCAGCAAGTTGACTCAATGAGCATGGCCACTTTAAAATTTGTCAATGCGAATCCGCATTCCCTGGCTTCTTTCTACGCTATGGTGGCATTAGAGCCGATGAAATATGAGCAGCAAATGGTAGCCTACGCGCATACTATAAAAGACGACTTTAAAGGAAATCCGGCTGTGGAGCATTTTATAAAGGCGATGACGGTTGCTGAGCCAATATCCGTTGGACATAAAGCGCCCGAGTTCACTACAGTTGGACTTGACGGCAAGCCGGTAAAACTATCTGATTACAAAGGCAAATATGTATTGCTTGATTTTTGGGCATCGTGGTGCGGCCCTTGCCGCAATGAAAACCCAAATGTGGTTAAGCAGTATAAAATATACAAAGACAAGGGGTTGAATATCCTGGGCATTTCGCTGGATACAAAGAAGCAGGATTGGGAAGCGGCCATAAAACAGGATGGATTAGCCTGGCAGCATGCCTCCGATCTGAAGAATTTTGACGGCCCTACCGAGAAGCTATATCATATCGAAGCCATACCTTCCAACTTTATGATCGACCCTAATGGAAACATCATAGCGAAAAACATCACTGGTGCCGATCTTGAAGATTTTTTAAAGAAAACGTTTAGCAAGCCTCAATAATAGGTTAAGAAAAGGTAACACTTAACAATTTGTTAATATTTCATTAACTATTTGCTTTTCTAAAGCTTATACATTTATGCAAAATTTTTATCATGAGCACATCTGCTAAGCAAAAGATTCTTATTGTTGATGACGAACCGGACATTTTAGAGCTGATCGAGTATAATTTAAAGAAGGAAGGTTACCAGGTTTATACCGCCAGGAATGGCCAGGAGGCTGTTTCAGAAGCGAAAAAGGTATTACCTGACCTGATTGTCCTCGATATTATGATGCCTAAAATGGATGGTATCGAAGCATGCCGTATCATGCGTACCATGCCCGAATTTAAGAACACATTTATGGTGTTTTTAACTGCCCGCAGCGAGGAATATTCTGAAATAGCAGGTTTCAATGTCGGCGCCGATGACTACATCGCTAAGCCGATAAAGCCAAGGGCATTGGTAAGCCGCATCAATGCTATTCTGCGCAGAAATGCACCTGCCGAGGAAGTAACCGATAACAAGCTGGAGATAGGTGGCCTGACGATCGATCGCGAGGCATATCTTGTTTTCCAGAAAGGCGAAAAAGTGGTTCTGGCGAAAAAGGAATTCGAGTTACTTTATTTGCTGGCATCTAAACCCGGCAAAGTTTATACCCGCGAAGTGATCCTGAAA
>JAICXZ010000278.1 GCA_025934475.1 Mucilaginibacter sp.
ATAGTCATCAATTCGCAAAACACTGGGAATAAGTTTGTAGTGCTCACTTCCCAAACCTCTGAATACATAAGTCCATAAGTATGGATTTTTATTATATAAAATCTCATCAAATAAATCCTTATAAGAATCAAATCTCTTTTCTTCTACTATTAGCTGCTTGTCGTCCATCAATTAAATCTAACACTTTTGTGCCAATATACATCCCCCCCCGCTCCCGCAAACGTCCTCCCCAACCCTGGCGCAAGAATGTCGGGCCGGCTGTGCGCAAAAGCTTCTTGTGCCTAATTATGCATGTACTTTTTTGCACCCCGTGTCCACCTCGTCCCATCCCACCCCAGCCTCAAACCCGGACGGACAGAAAATAGGAACGTCATGGCGAGGAACGACGCCATCCCTGAACTGTGCCAGTCAGCGGACCTTTATTTCTTCAAAGGCCAGAAACTGATAAATGAATAGCATGTGGGATTTCGCTCAGCAAGGGCATCTTGGATAATTGATTAGCATGTGCCGAGATGGCGTCGTTCCTCGCCATGACGCTCTGGTTTAGAACCTTTCGCATTCAAAAATCATGCATCATACTCCCCCGCCCGTTGATCCGGATTTATAATCCGGTCCTAAATAGCACGGGGATTTGCAATTGCTCCTCCCATACAACCGAAATTAATTTTTGTTAACTTTTTGCAATTCCTGCTTCATAATTTTGTTTAGCAAGAAACGGACTAGTTATGAAAGAGTTCCTAAAAATAATAGTCGGTATTTTCACAGTACAGGCATCCCGTTATTTTTTACTGGCGGGAATACCATTTTTGGTTTTCTACATCATGTTCAGGAAGTGGTTTGCGAAAGCTAAAATTCAAAGGAAGGATGCTGCCAAAGCCGATTTCGTGCGGGAAATTTTGCATTCTTTGCAGTCAACACTGGTATTGTCGATAGTTGGCTATATCGTATTCTCGCCACCATTAAGAGGCATTACCCATATTTATACCGATATAAATAAATATGGCTGGTGGTGGATAGCAGGCAGCACGGTGCTAAGCCTTATTATACAAGACACCTACTTCTATTGGATGCACCGCACATTGCATCATAAAGCTTTATTTAAATATACGCACCTGTTGCACCATAAATCCACCAATCCCTCACCCTGGACGTCGTACTCTTTTCATTTTTTCGAGGCGTGGGCACAAGGTGCAGTTTTATTCATCATAGCCCTTGTGCTGCCTATCCACGTTTTAGCAGTTACGCTGTTTACAATGACGAGTTTTATTATCAATGTTTATGGGCACCTGGGCTATGAAATTGCGCCGCGTTGGTTCCGAAATTCATTTTTGTTCCGGGTTACAGTTAGCTCCACTTACCATAATTTGCACCATAGCAAGTTTAATGGCAATTATGGCCTGTACTTCAGATTTTGGGACAGGCTGATGAAAACGGAAAATCCCGACTATGTGACTGAGTACGACAAAATTCAGGAAGCACGCTTTGGAGCAAAGGAAGTGAGTTTGGCGGGATAATTGTCCGTCTCGTCCCCTTACACCCCAGCTTCAAATACGGACGGACAATCTTTTGAGGTGAAAGGATAAAGGCGAAAGGTTTGACTCGTATAACCTTTTACCTTTCTCCTTTCCCAACTCCTTTTATTATATTCAGCCATCAAAACCAAAACACAATTAAAATGGGAACCAGTATCACAAACAAAACCAGGGTATTCTTTATTGCTATGGCTGCCTACTGGCTGGTATTCGGCCTGATAACGGCCCTTTATCCAAAACTGATGGATCTTTTTCAAACCAGTGCGGGGATAAATGCTAAAACAGCATTCTCTAATCATATATGGTTACATGACGGGTTGGATATTATTGCCATCAGCGTGTTGCTTTTTGTGCTTTCGCGGGAAGCTGTTAGTCGTAATGCGCTTCGGGCAGCTGCCATTGTTGCCGCGCTGGTGACCTTTGCCATTGCTTACTCGCTTCTGGCAACACCATATTGGAGTTTGCTATTCCTGGTACCTGGCGTTGGTTGCCTGTTTTTCGCCATTTGGGGATTTGCACTTGCCGGTAAGGTGAAGTAATGCCTTTTACCTTTCCCGAGCAAACAATAGTCCCAAAACAGCATTAAGAAAATAAACCTTAAATTCAACCCATATGGGAAAGATAGTATTATTTATGCATCAGTCGCTGGATGGCTTTGCGGCGGGAACAAAAGGCGAAATGAATTGGATCCATGTAGATGAGGAGATCTTTGATTTCGTGGAGGAGAGGATCGGGAAAACCGATACGGCAATATATGGGAGGAAGACCTTTGAGATGATGGAGGGCTATTGGCCAACCGCAGGCGATGAGCCAGACGCAAGCAAGCACGACAAGGTACATTCTGCCTGGTATAAGAAAGCACACAAAGTGGTATTGTCAAATACACTGAACCAGGCATCATTCACCAATACAACGGTAATAGGGAAGGATTACGCTGCCGCTCTTCGCAAATTAAAGCAGGAAACAACAGGCGAAATGCTGTTGTTTGGAAGTCCTTCCACAGCGCACGCCCTCCTGGCAGAAAACCTGATAGATGAATGCTGGCTCTTCGTAAACCCGGTATTGCTGGGTGAAGGAATCCCGGTGTTTAAAGGCATTAAACAAAGGCAGTCGCTGAAGTTGCTGAAAACGCATGTGTTTAGTTCAGGTGTAGTTTGTCTGGGGCACGAAGTGGTAAGGTGAATAGTGAGTAGGTGAATAGTGAGTAGGCGCATTCACTATTCACCATTAACCACTCACCGCATCCTGTCCTTCAGAGACATCGCGGAGATGAAAAGATCTAGTTGCGGTCCAGCTTTTCCTTCATATACGCCATCACGTATTCATGTGAATATAATCGACCTGCTTCAGCATCCGCTAACCCTGCTTTTATACTTTCGATCGCTTCTGGCTGAAGGTCGCCCCAACTATCACCGTCGTCCTCCATGTGGTATTCGAGTCCCATCTGTTTTAGGAAAGCCACTATGGCCGGCAAATCCTTTTCCCTATCGATCTCTATTGTCAGCGTCGTCATATTCAAATTTACTGATAAAACGCCGTTATTCATAATTGGATGCTATCTCACCTTGTCCACCTCGTCTCACCCCACGCCGGCCTCAAAACCGGACGGACAATAACACATCAACTAAACGCCTGTACCTTCCCGATAAAATGGTCCAGGTCAAAAGGTTTTGCGATAAAGTCATCCGCACCGCAATCTGTACTGATCTGTTCCAGGTCGCTATTTCCCGACACCAGCACAACGGGGATGTGCTTCAGGTCGTCCTGGGCTTTAATATAACTGCACATGGATTGGCCCGCTTCGCCATCAAGGTTAAGGTCAAGCATCACCAGGTCAACTTCTTTATCATGTAATTTTTGCCGGGCCCATCCGGTGTCTGCCAGACTGATCACTGTGTAACCCTCAGTCTCCAGTAAAATGCTCATCATTTCGGCAATAATAGGCTCATCTTCAATAATTAGTACGCGCTTCATCATATGATGATCATAAGACAATTATCAGGCCATCATCTGCTGTTAACTTTTATACAAATTTTTACGGGCTTCGGCAATAGGGGTTCTACGCGTTCCGCGGGCGTATTTACCGCATGTATTTAAAGTGATTTTGTACTGAAAGTCACGTAGTTGCAACCTGTTATCTCGTTAAGGGTGGGTCTACCTTTATTCAGTCTTCTCAGCGAAGATTAAGGCAATCATTAAAAACCAAACCATTTAGAAATTGAAGCCATGAAAAAAGATGAAAAGAAGGAAAATGTAAGAGGACTGGTGAGGCCGCACAAGGCGGGCAGCAAACCGGTAGCGACCGGCAGAGACATTGTCTTTACGGGAACCGACTACACGGTTACCAGTACCACTGACGGCGGGGATCCGCTTTTAACAAATGTAGAGGTGATTGTTTGCTTTTGGGGCAGCTTTTGGAGCACCACTCCGGCGCCTTCGCCATCGAGTGACGAATATTTGCAGGCCTTCACCGGCATAGTAACCGGTCCGTACCTGACGCGCCTGAACCAGTATCGCGGCGTGGGGCCAGGTACTATGCTTTATCACGAGATCAACGACAGCACTGATCCTGCCGCCGGCTACAGCGATGATGATGTAAAAAATATGCTGGTGGACCGTATACAAAATCACGGCATGCCCGGTCCCGAGGCGGGACACAACCGTTTTTACGCGGTAATAACCCCGCTCGGTATTAATAATGGACTTTCAGGGGCATTGGGCCAGCACCAAAATTTTACGCTGAACGGTGCTTCAGCGGTATTCGCCTGGGTTGACCTGACCAGCTCGTTAACCGATTTGAGCGGAGCTACCCGTGTATTTTCGCATGAACTGGTTGAAGGATGTACCAATCCGTTACTGGTAGGCAGTAATCCCGGCAACGGCATTAAGGCGCCAGGCAATGTGGGCGGTTCGCCAGTTCCGGATGGAGACGACGAGATAGGCGACACCTGTAACAGCGAATCGGCGGTTATAACCATCAATGGTATTACGTGCTCGGTGCAAAGCTATTGGAGCAAGGAAGACAATTCCTGCATCCTTCCCCTGGGTTCGCTGGATTTTGTGGTGGATAAAAGCACTTTCGGCAAGGACGAAGTTCACGATACCATTAATAACGCCGGCGGTCTGTACCCCAGCGCTTTCTGGCTGGTGCTGGAAGACTTTAGCGTTAATACCTTCAATTCTTTCGGAGTAAGTGTGCCTACGCCAACTGGTTCTTTTAACGGTTTGCAGGGCATTACTATTTCACCGTCGCCGGCTACTCCAGGCGGACCAACCCCGGCGCAGGCAATTCCAGTGTTCGAGGATCCCGCCAATCCGGCCAACATCCAGCGCATCAGGTTCTCGTTCGATATTACGTTCGATAATTCGGTATTTAACGCCGGTACAACACCATTCCCTTCAAGCGGGTTTTTGGAGTACCAGCTCAATGCCGGCTTTGTTATCAATGGCAGCCTGGTGCAGGGTATCCATTCTAATACATCGGCACTGTTTGAACTGGTGGCAGGCGCTGATCCGTATTTTACCAACGTCGACCCCAGCAATAACAATTACGCCTTCCTGAGCCAGGACCTGCGCGTATTCTCGGCTGCTTCCGGCGATATACCATTACCCGGCGCAACGCCATTTACATCCGACGGTTATGGCTCTATCCAAAGCCTCATCGGCTTTCTCAATTCCAATACCAGTTTCACCACTCCGGGTAATCCTGATCCGCTGAACCAGTTGCCGGGGCAGGGCGCATTTGGCACCAATGATTCGTCGGTAACACCTACGAACGGCTCTGGTCAACCGAATTTTAATTACGCCATTGCCCGCGTGCGGCTGCGCGACCCGGGACCTTTCTCCTCAAATAACGTGCGGGTGTTCTTCCGGATGTGGGTGGCCCC
>JAICXZ010000202.1 GCA_025934475.1 Mucilaginibacter sp.
AGTCTTTCATGTCTGCAACACCCCGGGATTGAACTTCGGCACCTCAGGATTCAAGCTAGCTGCCTCCAGCGCAGTCATCAGTATTTCTCTGGTAGAAACCGGATCAATAATCGCATCGATCCAAAGCCTTGCCGCACCATATCTGGAACTGATCGAAGAATTTACGCTGACTGAAATGATCGATTTTCATTTCCGGTTCAAGGCACGCAAAGGAGGGATAGATAACGAAGGTGTCATCAACCTGCTGGATATGGAGGCCAGCAAGAATAAGGTGATTAAGTATTTCTCTTCAGGCATGAAGCAGCGATTGAAACTGGCACTGGCATTTTGCTCGGATACGCCCATGCTAATGCTAGATGAGCCCACCTCCAACCTCGACTCACAGGGCGTTAGCTGGTATCTGAACCTGGTTGAGCAATTTGCAGCCAATCGGCTTACCGTCATCTGCTCTAACCAGGAACATGAGTATAGCTTTTGTAAGCATCGGCTCAATATATCCGACTACAAGAAATAGCTACTCTATATCTTTTAACTTGAAACAGGCGGCATATAAGCCAGCTTCCTTCTAAAATATTTGTCCCAGCTAGCCTGCTGAACGAGATTCCTGGAGTGACTTGTATCATCGTCATAATCCCTGTTCAATTGCTGGTATTTGGCGTGGATCCGCTCAAATATTTCATTCACCTCGTCCTTGTAGTTTTCATCAAAGCGCGTCCGGTCAAATGTTCGCAGCAATTCTTGCTGCTCCATATAGCTGATGCTATAATGCCCCTGCTCGTGTTTAAGAATTTCTATGAGTTTTGCAGGATTGTTCCGGATATCGCGATCCAGCCATGATTTTTCCCGGTCAACCTCCAGGGTTACATAAAAAGTCAGCTGGTAATAATTGTTTCGGGCGTGGACATCATACTTCAGGCTGATGGAACAGGCCGTTTCGGCCACCACATCGCCGTAATGTCGTGGTGGTCCTTGAAAATCATTAGTCGTCAGTTGCTTGTATGGCTGTGCCTTACCGGTGCAAATGGCGATTAAAATAAATGCTAGCATACATGTCAACTTCACTAATCCTCGTCTCATTCAGTCAATGGGGTTATTTTCCCTTTTTGACGGATTCTGCCTTCAAAAGGTTTAAACTCATTACTTCTTTCATCGTACGCTCCATTCCCTCAACCGAGCCATCTAAGAAAATAACATTACCAGTCGAGTTCTCGGCGAAGTGTTTGATCGACTCCGTCCACATGGTGAAGAGGATAACCGAAGTATCCATATCAGCCTTATGCATTTCTTCGGCCGCCGCCGACATACCTTTAGCAACCTCCTCGCGGAACAAGGCAATACCCTGCCCGCGTAATTGTGCTGCCTGTCTTTCGGCTTCAGCTGCGATTTTAATCGCGTTACCTTCAGCTTCGGCTGCTTTGGTTTTAGTGATCAATAAAGCCTGTCCTTCGTTCTCAGCGGCAGCTTTAAGATTATTGGATGCAACCACCTGGCTCATTGATTTCAAAATCATATCGTCAAAGGTGATATCATTCAGTTGCAGATCCTGTAAGTGATACCCCCAGGTCTCCAGCACTGTGTCCAGCTGTTCTTTTACATGTTGTACTATATCGCTGCGCAGCGTTAAAACATCGGCCTGGCGCTTGGTTGCCACGTATGCACGGATAGAACCTTCGATGGTTCGGATCAGCGCCTGCATCAGGTTTCGCTCATCAACAAATTTGAAGGCGACGTTTTTAATAGTTTCCTCGGCCTGGTCAAGAACCGAGTACAGCAGCATGGCCTTAAAATAAACTTTGGCCTGGTCGATAGTTACGGCCTGGAATTCAAGTTCTACCGATCGGTTCTGGATCGAAATGCGGCTTTGAATCTGTTCAATAAGCGGTATTTTCAGATTAAGGCCAGGATGAAGTATTCGCCGATATTTTCCAAATACAGTAATCACGGCTATAGTGCCCTGTTTTACAGTCACAAATGAGCTGAATAATATAATTAGTCCAATAAAAACAATGATTAAAAGCGGCAATGCGGGGTTCATAATATGCAGATTTAGTTAATCTAAATATAGAGTTTATTTTGGGTATGGAATTTGTTTTTGTTTGGCATCAACAAAAATTTTAGTCATGAACATGAAACGTACCTTCGGGGCCATACTGACGGTGCTCGGAATTATTGGGTTAATCTATACAGGCGCAAGCATTATTCAACGCAGCTCCAACGCTTCAACATTAATTGTTGTAGGCATTATCGGCATATTGTTCTTCTTTTCAGGAATAGCGTTGATTAAGAGGACCGCAGATGATGCGGGGTAGGCGCCCGGATCGAAACGCCTGGGTGGCGACCCAATGCATCGCGTCGCCACCCATGGAATTAATTTTCAGGTACAATTGCCCCATTATCATTAATATCGAGGCCTGCCTCCGGAAAATCCTTTTCAGTCAATAATTTGATACGTTTTGCCACATGATTCAGCGTATCTCTCGTTAAACCATATTGATGGCTTTGATTAAATGCAATGATGTTACCGCCAATAAACTCACCTTGTTTGTTCAGCTTCACCTTCAGCAATGGCGCCATGCCGCACACGCCAGCTACACTTACACTTTTATAGGTACAGAAGTTGCCCAGGCTATAGGCGATCAGGCGGTCTTTATATATCTCCATAGCGCGACTCACATGCGGGCCATTTCCCAAAACGATATCAGCACCGGCGTCCACAACTGCATGGGCGAACTGATGCACATCACCGCGTTTTGCGCCCATGTATGACTCCATCTTAAAAGGTACATGCTCGTAAAGAGCACCTTCGGCACCGCCATGAAAAGACACAATCACGATATCGCATTGCTGTTTTAATTCACGTACTATACCGGTGGCATGTTTTATTGCGAGTAGCGGAATGGTATGTGCATTTGGTGCAAATGAACAGAACCCATATTTGACGCCATCGCGCTCAAAAATTGATGTAGGACAGCTATCAAGCCCAGCATAATGAATGCCAAGCGTATCAAGCGTTTGGGTAGTGCTAACACAGCCTGTATCGCCAAAATCTGTTATATGATTATTGGCTACACTCAACAGGTTAAAGCCGGCGTCTTTAAACACTTTGCCATAATAGGTTGGCATTCTGAACAGGTAAGCTACCGTGAGATTCTTTTTATAAGTAGCCGGGTTACCCTGATCCAGTAAAGTGCCTTCAAGGTTCCCGAAAACAATATCAGCATCTTTAAAATATGGCTTGGCAGCGGTGAAGCTCTGCTTAGCACTATCAGGTGGAAGTTTGCTTGAGTCGGGGTAGGCTGAACCCAGCATCATATCGCCTACTGCAGCAATGATAATGGTGTCTTTAGACTGAACTTTGGCAATAGTATCAGGTTTGTGAAAAACACGTTCCTTTCGTGATTTTAGTTTGAGAGCAGGTGATGCTGCAGGCAGTTCACAGCCATAAAGTACTAATGCACAAAAAGCAGCGAGGATAAGGGCTTGGAATTTCATGTCAAAAAAAAATCCTTTCGGCTGAAAGGATTAATAAATTTCTTTATTGACTATTATTACTGTTTTCGTCGACCGGTTCTTCTTCCAGCTGTTTCTTAAATACATCGAGCAGTCGGCCACCTTTATAAAAATACCTGTTGTAATACCCGTCGGACAAATTGCCGATAGCCACGCCTTTAGCGGAAGCATGCGCAAACTTGCCATCGCCAAGGTAAATACCTACGTGGCTGATGCTGCGACTATGTATTTTGAAGAAAACAAGGTCACCTTCCTGCAAATCTTCTTTGCGAACCGGGCTAACCATACTGAATATATCACGCGAATTGCGTTTGATAGTCAGATTAAAAACTTTGCTGTATAATTCTTTGGTAAAGCCAGAGCAATCTATCCCTTTGCGTGATGAACCGCCAAAGTGGTAAGGGGTACCGATCCAATCGTAAACAAACTGAAAGAGCTTTACATTAGATGTGTTGGACAAAGCCACACCCATTATCTGTGAAAAGTAATCTTTTGCTAAACTTTGTTCCTCGTCGTCACCTTTAGCAGCTGGCTGTGGGGCCGCGCTTTTATTTTGCCCCTGAACTGCGAAAATACTGAGGCTGAAGGCTATAGCTAATAAATATTTCTTCATTTAATCTTTAGTCTTTGTCGCGAAGGGTACGACAGCGATTTATTATATTAAACTTTTGTCCTTTGTCGGCTACAAAACTATCCCATTTTTTTACAATTACAAATTAATGCCTTGTTTTTTGTGAAAAATGTAAAAAATAGCAGACGCTTTCTTTGTACGGTCAAGTTTTGGGAAAGTTTCACTTTAATAGAAATATTTCTAACAAATTCGTTGCTGTTTCGATATTTACGTGGATATAATTAGATTTGCGCTTTCTCAAAAAAAGAATCGGGTTTACAAACAGATGAGTTCAATCGCAATAAACAAGGACACCTACCTGATGTGGTACGAAGCTATGCTTCTAATGCGCAGGTTCGAAGAAAAAGCAGGGCAACTATACGGGCAACAAAAGATTCGCGGTTTCTGTCACCTATATATAGGTCAGGAGGCTGTGATGGCGGGTGCTATGTCGGTGCTGAAACATGAAGACAGCATGATAACCGCTTATCGCGATCACGCTCATGCGCTTGCTAAGGGCACTTCCCCAAATGCAGTAATGGCCGAACTATACGGCAAAGCCACCGGATGCTCAAAAGGCAAAGGCGGCTCGATGCACATGTTCGATAAGGAAAATAACTTTTATGGCGGCCATGGTATCGTAGGCGGACAAATTCCGCTGGGTGCCGGTATTGCTTTCGCCGAGAAATATAAAGGTACCGACGCAGTATGCTGTTGCTACATGGGCGATGGCGCTGTACGCCAGGGTGCTCTGAACGAAACCTTCAACATGGCTGCGCTGTGGAAGCTGCCTGTAATATTCATTTGCGAGAACAATGGTTACGCAATGGGTACTTCTGTTGAACGTACAACTATCCAAACCGATATTTACAAGTTAGGCTTGCCTTATGGTATCCCTTCATCACCGGTTGATGGGATGGATCCGGTTGCTGTGCATAACGCAATGGACGAAGCTGCACAACGTGCACGTTCGGGCGAAGGGCCGACCTTCCTTGAAATGCGTACTTATCGCTATAAAGGTCACTCGATGTCCGATCCCCAGAAATACCGTACCAAAGAAGAGTTGGAAAGCTACAAAGCTAAAGATCCGATCGAAGCGGTGAAACAAACCATCCTGAAAGAAGGTTATGCCGACGAGAAATGGTGCGAAGATATCGAAGAGAAAATAAAGGCTGAAGTTGATGAATCTGTGAAATTCTCAGAAGAGTCACCATGGCCCGAAGCATCTGAACTTTATACCGACGTGTATGTTCAGAAAGATTATCCTTACATCAAGGATTAAGTGACTAACAAGAATACTAATTATAAAACACTATACATTTAAATAGTATATGGCCGAAGTAGTAAAGATGCCTAAGATGAGCGATACCATGACCGAAGGGGTATTGGCTAAATGGCATAAAAAGGTTGGCGACAAAGTAAAATCGGGCGATGTGCTGGCCGAGGTAGAAACCGATAAGGCTACCATGGACTTTGAATCGTTCCAGGATGGTACTTTATTATATATAGGTGTTGAAGAAGGCAAAGCAGTACCAGTCGATACGGTAATTGCTGTGCTCGGCAAAGAAGGCGAAGATTATAAATCGGCCTTAGATGCCGCTAATGGCGCAAGTAGCAGTGGCACTGGCAGTAGCAGTGCTGCCGCTGAAAAGCCCGCTGAAGAAAAGACTGCCACTGCCACTCCTGAAAAAGCTGCTCCTGCCGTTGATTTGTCAAAAACTCCTGCTGCTGTAATCCGGATGCCGCTATTGAGCGACACTATGACTGAAGGCGTTATACAAAAGTGGAACTTCAAAGTCGGCGATAAGATTAAATCCGACGACTCATTGGCCGATGTAGAAACCGACAAGGCAACTATGGAAGTTGTGGGTTACGAAGCCGGCACACTATTATATATAGGTGTAAAAGAAGGCGAAGCTGCCAAGGTGAATGATATCATCGCTATTGTAGGTAAAGAAGGAACTGATATTACGCCTCTATTACAGGGTGGTGCTACCGCAAGTAGCAGTAGCACTGGAAGCAGCAGCCCTGAAGCAGAAAAACCTGCTGAAACTAACAAAGAGGAGAATGCTACTGCTACTGCCGCTGCTACTCCTTCCTCAGCCGACGACAGCCGCGTGAAAGCTTCACCGCTGGCACGTAAGATCGCTAAAGAAAAAGGTATCAACCTGAACGATGTCAAAGGCACCGCCGATGGCGGCCGCATTGTGAAAAAGGATATTGAAGGC
>JAICXZ010000405.1 GCA_025934475.1 Mucilaginibacter sp.
GACGCATATCGTAGGGCAATTGCATCAGGAATACAAAGCTGGAGCGATCACTGATGGTAGCCAATGCCTCGCCATCCTGCACATAATCACCCAGTTGGTGATTCATTTGGGAGATGTAGCCGTGCTTAGATGCTTTGATCTTATTTAACCCCGAGAATTTAAAAGTAGTATCTAACGCAGAAATGCTATTGCCTATAGCCTGTGCCTCTTTGGTTTTAACCTCGAACAATACCTGTCCCTCGCTCACTTGCTGACCTTGCGTTACATTGGCTTTGGTGATATAACCGTTGGCGTTTGATTTTACATAGTTCTTTTGCAGAAACACCGATGTAGCATTCAGATCGGCATAATCGGCCATGGCATTCTGATCGACGCTAGCCACGGTAACGGGCGTTTGTGCATCGACTTTAGATGTATCATCATCTTCCGATTTCTTATCGCTTGAGCATGAGCCGAATGCTATCGCAAATGCTGCGACTAAAACCAGCAGGCGGCCGGGATATTTAGTAATGATTTTCTTCATTTTACTTGTTCCAGTAATTCAACTGATTGATCAGTTGCAGTCTATTGATAGTGGTTTGGGTAAACAGGTTTTTAACAGTGAGATAGTTGTTGACGGCTAATATCAGGTCGGCTATTTTCAGGTCGCCGGTTTGCATTAGCTCTGTATCTACTTTTATCAGGGTTTCGTCGTATTTGATCTGTTCGTCGATCTGGGCAAACAGCTTCTCGGTCTCAGCAATTTGCTGGTTCAACTGATCAATCTGCTGATGATATTGCCTTGTGTAGAAGAACTTATAATACTCGCGAGTTTCTTCCTGCAATTGCACTTTTTTGTGCAGCAGTTTGCGTTGCCCGCCATCATATATCGGCACAGTAACATTAAAACCGAAGCTGGTACCGAAACTTTTGGCCGGCTGGATAAAATCGGTATTGTAACCTCCGTCGGCGAAAATGTTGGCCTTTGGCTTGTATGAAAAATCGATCAGGTTATTACTGTTAGCCAGCCTCAGGCTATCGAGCCTGAATTTAGTGAAGAATATACTGTTTCCCGCATAAGGCAGTATTGATTTCTGGATATTGGGTTCCGCCAGGTCAACCGAAGTGGTGTCGGTAATGCCTGCCAGGTAATTCAATGTAGCAAAGTCGGTTTTATATTGGATGCGTGCCTGTTGCAGCGTAATTTGCTGCTGCTTCAGCGTCACCAAAAATGCCAGGTAATCGCTTTGGCGGTATACATTGGCCTGAGTTAGTTTTTTTAGCGTTTGCTCTTCTTTACCAAGCAGATCGATTATTTCCTGGGTAAATTTTAGTTGTTTCAGATCGCCATAGGCAGTAATATATTGCCCGATGACCGCTTTTTTCAAATCCTGTATGGATAGTTGTGACGCGTTAATAAGCGAATCTTGCTGTAAGGCGATTTCGGCCAATTGTGCATTGCGATAGTTCCTGCCGATGATCTGTTGGTTTACCCCAACCAGCGCACTGAAAGTCTGGTTATTGGTGATGGCGCCTGAATAGCCGAAGCCACCAATAACCGGTGCAACCAGGCCCGCGCTCGTCCCGGTAACCTGGGGCCGTAAACCTGCCCGCATGCGCATGCTGTCAATCTTTGCTGACGACACCTGGTTCTTAAGGTCTTTCAGCAGAGGGCTATTATTCTGAGCCTGCTCCAGGTAATGATCCAGTGTATATGAAGTTTGAGCGAATGAGACAGAGCAGGTGAATGCAGTAAGAATAAAACCGAAGAGCCACTTCATCAGGTACTGGGGTTAGAGGTTAGTTCTGGCTAAAATAAAGATTTAATTCTGGAATAATTTGGGATGTTAAAGCGCCAAACACAATTTTAGTCGACCGTTGTTACTAGCGGTAACTTATATATCTTTAGCAATTGTCAGTAACCCTAATTGATGAATAATCCACCATTAAACCTAACCGATGAACAAGTGTTGAATGTACTGGTGCAAACCAATCAGGCCATTGCTATACACGTTACCGACCAATTTATTATTCAATATGCCAGTGATGCAATGATTGCGGTTTGGGGTAAAGATCGCAGCGTAATTGGTTTGCCCCTTGAAAAAGCACTACCCGAGTTAGAGGGCCAGCCTTTTATTGGCATGTTTGGCCGGGTTTGGCACGAAGGTATTACCATTAGTGGTAAGGATACTGCCGCCGTACTAAACATTGATGGTGAGTTAAAGACTTTTTATTTTGACTTTGAATACCGACCGATCAAAAACGAGGCGGGTGAGGTTTACTGCATATTGCACACGGCAACAGATATCACCGAACGATATTTGAGTCAGCAGCGTGAAAGGGTGCTGCAAGAAGAAATGCTGGCGGCAAATGAGGAGCTTTCTGCGGCAAACGAGGAATTAAACTTAGCCAACGAAGAATTAATGCAATCGCAAGCAAGTCTGCAGGCCAGTAATATGGCTTTGCTGGAGAGTGATGCGCGTTTTCGCAGCCTGGTTGAGCAGGCGCCGATAGGTATATGCATTATAAGAGCCCATGACCTTCTTATTCATGACGTAAACGATACCTATCTTGAACTGGTTGGCCGGGATAGGCATGAATTGGAAAATCGGACCATTTGGGAGGCAATATCCGAAGCCGCCGATGCTTACGCCCCGGTAATGCAAAAAGTGATTGACACCGGCGTGGAATATACCGCCACCGAAACAGAATTGGTATTGATAAGGCGAGGCGTGCCTGAGACTGTGTTTATTGATTTCGTGTATATGCCGATTAAATCTAACGGCGTAGTGGATTCGATCATGGTTTTGGTTATCGAGGTTACAGATAAGGTACTGGCCAGACAGGCTGTTGAAGAGATGGAAGAAAGGGCGAGACTGGCGATAGAGGCCGCGGAGACCGGTACATACGATCTCGATATAAAAAAAGGTAAGCTGCTTTCTTCGCCAAGATTTAATGCGATTTTAGGTTTTGATCACCCGGCCTCATGGGCCGAATTTATCGAAGCTGTGCACCCTGAAGACCAGGAAAAACGGCTTGAAGCGCGAAAAATTGCTTTTCAGACCGGCAAGATGTTTAATGAAACCAGGGTGCTTTACAAAGATGGCTCCGTTCATTGGATCAGGGTGAACGGTCAGGTGTATTATGACGCAGAAGGAAGCCCCGAGCGCGTATTAGGCACGGTTATAGATATTACTGATTATAAACGTTTGCAACAGCAAAAGGATGATTTTATAAGTATAGCCAGTCATGAGTTAAAAACGCCTATCACCAGTTTAAAGGCCGCTTTGCAAATGCTGGATAGGGTGAAGAATAATCCTTCGGCTCAAACGCCGCGTTTAATCGATCAGGCGATGCGCAGTATGGAAAAAATAAGCGCTTTGGTGGATGACCTGCTAAATGTGAGCCGCGCCAACGAATCACAGCTAAAACTCAATAAAAAGAAGATCGATGTTGCTAACCTGATCGAGAACAGCTGTAACAGCATAAGGGTTGATGACAAATACAATATAACTACCCACAGCCCGGATGCCTTAATGGTTGACGCCGACGAGCATGCCATAGACCAAGTATTGGTAAATCTCGTTAGCAATGCTATTAAATATGCACCCGGTTCGCCGGAGATAAAAGTAACAGCGGAAGAGGAGCAAGGATATGTCAAAATATCCGTCCATGATAGCGGGCCGGGAATACCTCCTGATAAAATACCCCACCTCTTTGAACGATACTACCAGGTTAATGGCACTGGTTACAAATCTACAGGTTTGGGATTAGGGCTTTACATCTGTTCCGAAATTGTCAAGAAACACAATGGCCAAATTGGTGTAAAGAGTATGCTTGGAGTTGGTTCCACTTTTTATTTCACACTGCCCCTTTTATCCAGGTAAAGGGCGAAAATCTAAAAAACTACCTCAAAGATGTGGTAGCCGGGTTCATACTTATAGTTAAGATCGAAACCCAGGTTTTCGCAGATCTGCTTTGAAATAGTTAGCCCCAGGCCACTTCCCTCAGAAGACGTCGATTTTTGAAAACGCTTGAATACCCGGTCGGTTTGAAGCGCAACGTTCTCGCCCGTATTGCGGATCACCAATTTATTGGGGGTTAGTTTGATGCCAATTTCGCCGCCTTCATAATTATGCCTGATAGCATTGCTCAACAGATTGTTTAATAATACATCGATCAGGTAAGGATTGGTTAGAAGTTCTTTATCGGTGAGCTCACATGTCACCTTCAAATCCTTGTCATTGAAAATTTCTTCAAATTGAACAATCAGCTCATTGATGACGTTGCGGAGATCGACATCCTGTTTATCGTCAACTAAGC
>JAICXZ010000231.1 GCA_025934475.1 Mucilaginibacter sp.
ACAATTTTTGACCACTCTGAATCCGTCCATTAAATTTGCTCACCTCTGTATTCCTTGTTACCGAAATCTATGTACTCCTTGTTGCCGAAACCATTGTACTCCTCGTTACGAAAAACTCTGCACTTCTATTTACCGACTACAGCATGTAGCCAGACACTCTCCGGGTTGTCAAAAAATTGTTTGAATAGCTCTGGAAATTCATCCGAGCTGACATCTTCCCATAGCCTGTTCTTTATCACAGTCTCTATAATGCGAGGACTGTAGTTAGGGTGATCAATTAGCTCCAGGTATTTTTTGCTGTTTATAAGAGACGCTAATGCGTTTCCCGAGATTTCGGAAAAAAACAGATGGTTATAGAGTATTTGGGCCTTTACAAGTTTAGTGTATTTGGATAAATCTAAAATGCATTTTGCGATTTCCAAATCTTTGCTGTCAAATATTTCATATGTAGTTTTGGCCTGATTTAAAATATATTCCCTTGTCGTCAATATTAACGCCTTGTCATTTGACTTCTTAATTTTTTCTATAAACTTTAGCAGCCTAGACTCCTCGTTTATATTCGGCTTTATTTCTAAAAAATTCTTTCCCAAAAAGTCATCGAATAAGAACACCTGCCTTTTCCCTTCCCTATACATCTCAATTGCGTCGGATATGGAATCTGATAGGTAAATAAATTCATCGAATTCCTCCGAAAGTAAGTGATATACCAGAATTCTTGCAAGAGTTGTTTTTCCTATACCCGGTATTCCCGATATTATCAAATAGTGAAATTGCTTAAGAATTTTTAGCGCTTCTGGGTAACTGTCATTCTGGACGTATAGCTTTATAATTTCTTTGATTTCGTCTTCTTCAAAATGTGCAATGTTATATAGTTTGCTATTAAGAATCTTGTCTAGAATAGTTGTACTGGAAAGCCATAGTTTGTAATGCTTGCGTTCAATTTTTTCATTCTGACTTAAGATGTTGTTTAAATCATCCTTGCCCAAAATATCGGATTCTGAATGTAAAAAAGGACTGAATAGTGCAATTATTTTCTCTTTTTGGTGGGGTGTTAAACCAACAGATGTTGCTAGTATATACCTGGAGGGGTTGATTTTTTCTACTTTCTCTGTTTCCTTTTGCAGTTTGCTGTAAAGTTGACTATATGATTGGTACCTTTTGCATTGAATAACAACATTGTTGTCTTCCATAGTTGAATACCTCAAATCAATTCCCTCATCTCTACCAGATGTGAATGATTCTATAAATACCTCAAAATGCTCCTGTAGCAAATCTCTAACAAGGTTTTCAAATTCGCCAGAAGACAGGTTCAAAAAATCGTAGTTATTCATTTAAGGGGAACGTTATTCACTCCAATAAAATCCATTGTATTAAATCTTGCACACTAGTGAGATCCGATATTACTTGTGTTAAAGGGCTAATATTCAATCGGTGGGCGAATTGAGCCCAAGCGGTCTCGTTTTTAGCTGTCAATCCTAGATGAGTTTCAATGCATCCTTTTTTCCATAGCCAGATGTTTTGCTGCAATAGTTTATTATGTAAAGCTTCAATATGAGGGACCGCGCTGGCTTCGCTTGCCAATATTTCGTACGCCTGACTAGCAGTAACTTGTGGGTTCTTCTGCGGCAATCCTGCCGCATCCAAGGAAATGTTTTTAGCTGCGGCAATCTGAGAGAAAATTGCCTTACAAGCTATTATATCCGTGTCAGATGTAGGTAGAAATCCATCTGTTTCGGCGTTTTTAAATGCATAATCTAAGTCAAGAATTGCCTTGGCAGGCATACCCAACGCAGTCAAAACTAAAAATGACTTTCGTGTATTGGATGCACTTCCCTGATTAATCAGAGCAAGCTTTTTATAGCCGAGGCTCTTGCCTGAAAGTTTTTCAAATATTTTCGGAAAGAGCCTCAATTCAGTCGTTCCCTCTGACAGAATTATTTTTTCGGCAAATAATATTTGCGAGGAATTTGTTAGAGTAAACATCAAACTCACCTGGCTGGGAGCATCTGTTATTGCAGATTGGATTGCTTGGGCCAAAGTTTGCCTTCGTTCCGTGCCATTTGTCGCAGATTTGGTTATAATTATAGTTGATAAAATGTCCTCTGTTGTTATCATCAATGGAGAATGCGTCGAGAATATTATTTGATATCCATGGGCCGATAAACTTTTCAGCGATTCCCTAACTATTTCCACTGCTTGAGGGTGCAAATAGAGCTCAGGTTCATCAAT
Source organism: Mucilaginibacter sp. (assembly GCA_025934475.1). Lineage (GTDB taxonomy): Bacteria > Bacteroidota > Bacteroidia > Sphingobacteriales > Sphingobacteriaceae > Mucilaginibacter. Next base: position 2,230 of record JAICXZ010000231.1, read on the forward strand.
TAACAATATTGTTCTTGCAGAAGTTCCGGTTGTACTTGAACGTGTATCCGCCAGATGTCTTATTAGTGCCATTTGAATTGATCTCTGTGCACCATGTCCCATGGAACTGACGTCTTTCCCATTTTGTACATTATTTTCATACACCTTAATGGTTCCTGATTTAAACACTTCTTTGATTTCAGGAGTGGGCACATGGGCCTTTATTTTAACCGATGGGAAAAAGCTGTCGATTTTGGGATTGACTGCATTTTCAAAATTAATAAGCTCTTGCGCTCTGGTAGCTCCATCGGCATCTAAAAGATCCTTTAGCCCTTGTAGCGCAAGATTAACCTGGGCTCCATGTTGTTGTTCAATTGGCTCTATTATTTCCGAAAGAAGCTTGCCTATGGTAGTACCTGATTTGGTTTTACTTACATCTTCTTCAGAGTTTTCCATAGCACCAATATAAATAGGTTCAGGAAAAAGTGCTGATATTGCGCCATCTATACCTGCAGGATTGGGAACCCATGGATCAGTGGGAGGTTGGGCGTTCCAATTTTTTACAAATAGTCTAATTGTGGTTGCAGAATCTCCCGGGTTAACTTGAACTCTTTTTATGTGTAGCTCTGTATTTAACGGTTGAAAAACCTACCAAATTTCAGTTGAAAAGTATACCACCTTCAGCGGGTAATAACCCCGTCTCTTTGCACCCAAAAAGGGACGACAAAACATGCTGGACGTGGAAGTCAATCACCAGATCATATTACTATATTTTAGAGAGGGTTTAAGTTTACGGAAGATCGCCCAACAGTTGAAGATCAGCCGGGATACGGTCAAAGCGCGTGTGGACGCCTATGAGCGCTTCAAGTCCCTGCCGGTGGAAGATCAGTTGGACCCCCAATCGGCCAAAAGCCAATATTTGCTCAAAGGCCCGGCCTACGACAGCAGTAACCGGGTCAAACGCAAGCTGACGGCGGAGATCATCGCGATCATCGATGCCTGCCTGAAGGAGAATGAGACCAAGCGGCTGGAAGGCCGGCTGAAACAGCAGTTGCGCAAAATCGACATTCACGAGAAAATACTGAGTGCGGGCCACAGTATCGGGTATACCACCATTAGCGAATACATCCGTGACCATGCCACTAAGGTACGGGAAGCCTTTATCAGGCAGGGCTATACGCCAGGAACCGTATGCGAGTTTGACTGGGCCGAGGTTAAGATCAGCATTGCCGGAAAATACCACCGCTATTACCTGGCCGTTTTTACGGCGGCGTATAGCAACTACCGGTATGCCCTGCTGTTCCAGCGGCAGGATACCCTGGCCTTTAAGGAGGCTCACATTTGCTTTTTTGATCATATTGGCGGGGTATTCCATCAGATGGTCTACGACAACATGCGGGTGGCCATCGCCCGGTTCGTGGGCAAAACCGAGAAGACCCCTACGGAGGGGCTACTGCAATTAAGCCGGTGGTACCAATACCAATGGCGGTTCTGCAATACAGCCAGGGGCAACGAAAAAGGCCATGTGGAGCGGAGCGTGGAATATGTCCGCCGGAAGGTCTTCGGCTTTAAAGAGCACTTCGACAGCCTCCGGGAGGCCCAGGACTACTTGCAGCAACGGGTAGAAGAACTGAATAAGCGGGTGACCACATCGGGGCAGGAGAGCCCCGCGGCGATGCTGGAAGCGGAACGCAACGCGCTCTATATGCATCCCGGACGCATGGAGTGCTTTGCCGCGGAAAATCACCGGGTGGATAAGTATTCTACCATCACCTTCGGAACCAACCGGTACTCGGTTCCCGATCACCTGGTCGGCACAATGGTCCTGGTCAAGATCTATTCGGAGGGACTCCGCATTTACGATACCAAGGGATGGGTAGCCGAGCATAAAAGGAGCTACGACCGCTTAAGCTGGCAGATCGATCTTAACCACTATCTGTACACCCTGCAACGCAAGCCGGGCGCTATGGCTGGCTCCGTGGCCTTACAACACGCTCCCGAATGGCTAAAGCAAATGTATACGGCGCATTTTATGCATGACACCCGCGCCTTTATCGAACTATTGCAGTATTGCCAGACCCACTCCATCGCTGACGAGCTGCTTATTGCCTGTGTCCAGCGGTTATCCCGCCAATCATCCGGCGAGGTAATGCCTACCCATGTCATCGCCTTACTGGGCAATCAGCCCGAACCGGAGCCTGTGGATAGCGTAGCCCCAGACCTCATAGCGGCTACGGCCATGGAAAATCTCCTTGAACTGGCCTCTCTAATGAACTAAGCATCATCACCTATACAACAAAACAGCAGTATGAACAAGAAGATCATCGATCAGATCATCCAGATCAGCAACGACCTCCGGTTGCCATCTTTCAGCAAGCACCTTCAAACGGCCATTACGGAGGGGCTAAAGCAAAATGCCTCCCATGAGGAGGTGATCCTGGCCATCCTGACCAAAGAGGCCGAGCAGCGCAACATGAACCGGGAAAAGGCCCGCCTGCGCAATGCCAATTTTCCTCAATTAAAATATCTCCAGGACCTGGACCGGGAGGAACTGCCCGAAGACGGTAAAGACAAACTGCCGGAGCTGGAAAGCCTGGACTTCATTACCCAGGGCCAGAATATTATACTGGGCGGCAGCCCGGGGACCGGCAAAACACATATGGCTATCGGACTGGGCATTAAGGCTTGCATGGAAGGCCGCTCTGTAATGTTCACCCAGGTGGCCAAGCTGCTCACCCAGATCAGGGAATGCCATTCTTCACGAACGCTACGAGTCCTGGAAAGCAAATTTGAGAAATATGACCTGGTCATCTGCGATGAACTCGGCTATATCTCCTTTGATAAACAGGGTGCAGAAATGTTGTTCAACCACCTCTCTCTGCGCTCAGGGCTCAAATCCACGATTATCACCTCGAATCAGTCCTTCGACAAATGGCAGCATATCTTCGGAAAGGATACCATCCTGACGGCGGCTCTGCTCGACAGGCTCACCCACAAAGCCTATCTGGTCAACATGAACGGAAAATCATACCGGATGAAGGAGACGAAAAAAATGATCGGACCGAAGAAGGTCCTCGTACAGTAACTCAAAACAGCTCAGCTAATCAGGGATATTCCTGGCGGGTTGCACCTCTGCAGAGCCCGCTTCCGCTTCTCCTTGATGATGCAAAGATAACCCATAAGCTACTAACTACCAGCACTATCCCAAATTTATTTCTGTAAAATAGCAACATGCCGCAAAGAAAAAAAGGACCAAAAAAAGAAAACAAAGGAATGGGCTTCGCCCATAAGTCTATTGATAAGGTTTTGGAAGGCATCTATAGCCAAGCTACCCACATTAACCAATGATCAAATCTCCTATATTTGCAGCCCGCTAAGTGGTATACTTTTGAACTGAAACCTGGCCTAATATTCAACCGTCACATACACGCATGGCGTGGGTTTTTCGGTTCGAACTATTTTGATCTTCGGTTCTCCAGGTATTAATGACTTGACGGCCAATATCGACTGGTCGAATCCAGCAAGGTCTCCGTCGATTTCATTATTTTCTGGGCAAAGGCCTTAGATGACCGAAATGCCATAAGGAGCAAAATAATATTTGGCATTTTCTTTATCATATCGGTCTTCGCCTCTCCAATGCAAAACAAAGTGCCAATCGT
>JAICXZ010000597.1 GCA_025934475.1 Mucilaginibacter sp.
GCTCTTGATTCTTGACTCTTTATTCTAATTCTAATCAAACTTTACCCCACCGTAGCTCGAACTTACGTTGATAGTTCTGTCGCTGCTGCCCTTGCCGATGTGACCCTTGAAATTTTTGGTTGGTTTCCAGCCCCTGCTTTCGTCAGAAGGAGTTTTTTCAGTGATCTCTACCGGCAGGCTGCCGTAGTTAAAGTCCCCATAACGTACGGTTACATCGAAGTTGGCATTGGAGGCGTTGTTTACGCCAACTCGCAGATTCGAATAGTTTGAGCTATACGAGAAACTGCGGAAGTTTTTATCGAGATCGTCGATGTTCACGCTGCCGGCATAATGGGCATTAATATTGACTGCTGTTTTAATCTTACCCATTCTTGCCGAACTATAACGGAATTCGCCGTTTAATTCATCAGCCGAACCAACGTCAAAGCTGCCGTAGCTTACGCTTACATCTGCTGAAGAAAGTGCGTCGATATTGGCACTTCCGTACCTAACACGTATCTGGTTATCGGAATGCATTAAAGCTTTTGCATCAATGTTTCCATAGGAACAATCGAGGCTGACACGCCCATCAAAATCGGGTATTTCGGTATTACCATAACAATTGGCAATATCCAGCGCATTTTTCGAAGGCATATACACGGTGTAATTCACCTCAGCTTTATGATGGTCATTTCTGTTGTTGAATAGCTCGTTCCAGATGGAATTGCTGGTGCCAAAGCTGGTGCTGAATGAAACCACGTCGCCGCTCTTATTGTCGGATATGCTAATGGCATCGATCATTTTTTGAGCCGTTTGATCGTTATCAGCATAGCTTTTGATATTTACCTCAACGCGAACCTCCGGCTTGTTCCAGGTATTTATCGATATTCTGCCAAACTTGTTGTCGATACGCAACTTGTCATTGGCATCCATTGGGTACGATTTAGTATAGCTTTTAACCTTTTCGCTGACAGCTCCGCTGTTTACCAATTGATCGGTCAGTTCATTATTAATGCTCAACCTTATGTCGTTGCCGATATCCCTGACATGCGGGGCAACAATATTGTTCAGGCCTCGCAAGTTCTCGTTAAGATTCAGGTTCAGATCGTTCATCGCTAACGACAGTTGCTTCATGCCGCTCTCAATGCTCATTTTCACGACGCCCTCAACCTTTTTGTTAAAATCCCGGCTATCGTTTTCGCTTTCCTGCTTATCCGACATTACCGTGGTGTCTTGTGCCACAACGGGCCGTGTTATGGCCAGCAATGCTGTAAGGATAAGTACAGGTTTATATGCCTTTAGTTTCATTTTTTTCGTCTTTCTTCATTTGACTGTAGTGTTCAATAATATTCAGTTGCTGGTTCAGCACCTCGGTCTGTGTTTGCAGGTTACGGATCATGGCCTGCAATATGGCTTCCTGGTTGGGGCTGGTGGTCAGCTCTGTTTTTAGTCTTTTATAGTTAGAGTCCATTTTGGCGATCTCTTTCGAGAACTCCTCGTACATCTCGGGATAATTTTGTGTAAGCGACTTCAACTCCGTACGCTTCGATTGCACCATCGATACATATTGCGATTGTTGCTTTGCATAGGTTGGGTTGATGGCCGCATAATCCACAGCCTGGTGCTTTTCGTTATGCACATATATAAAGAAGCCTATGCCCATCACGACGATGATCGACGCCGCGACTTTCAAAACAAAGCTGAGCGAAAACATTTTGGCTTCGCGTTTTGGCGATACCGTCCCTTCCTGCGGCAAATGTTTTTCTATCCTGCTCCACAGATATGCCGATGGCTCCAGGTCTTCGAACTCGTCCCGGTTTGCCTTCATAAAATCTTCCAATCGTTTGCTCATCGTATTAGTTTTTATTTGTTAATATGTCGTACAACTTTCTTTTCGCCCTCAAAAACTGTGTTCTCGAGGTGTTTTCAGATATATTAAGTATCTGCCCTATTTCCTCGTGGTCGTAGCCTTCGAGCAGATAGAGTGACAGTACTACCCTATACCCGTCAGGCAGCAGCTTCATGGCCTCTTTTACCTGCGCTACCTGCAATTGTATTTCTTCATCATCCTCTGGTTCCTCATCCGGAATGTTATCCAGCTGATCTTCGCCGAGCTCCACCATTTCCAGCTTGCGTTTGCGAAGCAGGTTGATGGCCCGGTGAACAACAATCTGCTTCAGCCACAGCCCGAAGGTTGTTTCCTGCCTGAAATCTTTGATCCGGTTAAAGGCATCTAGGAACGCTTCCTGTAAAACATCTTCAGCCTCGTCTACGCTGCCCACGATCCGGAAGGCGACATTCAGCATCGCTTTCGAATACAAACGGTATAGCTCAAAGCAGGCTTTTTTACTGCCCTGCTTGCACTCGGCCACGAGCGCATAATGCTTATCGACGTAAACGGCTTCCAAATTTTACAGCTTTCAATCCATATGACGCGAAGCATTTTCGAACGTTGCATCAAAGGTTAAATTAAGATAAAGAAATCTTTTAGGATGTCGGATATCGGAAGTCTGATGTCGGAGATTTGAGGTAAGAAATTGTGAAGCGCCCATTTTATCTATTCCGACTTCTGACATCAACCATCTGACCTCATCAAAAACTCATCAATCGCATTCACTGCCGCATCGTACCGTTCCTGCCCAATACCGGAGACAACTACATAGTTGGCATTAAGTTCTTTCAATTCCTGATGCCACACCTCCATAAAATGTTCGCGCATGTGAGGAAAGTCGCGCAGCGGATCATCTTGCCAGGGCATATCAATGTCTAATAGCTGGTAGAAATCATAAGGACGTTTGGGTAATTCATCCAATACTTCTTGTGGCGACCGTCCAAACATCTCATCGCTCCAGATCTTCACCGTAATAAAGGTGGTGTCGCAGATAAGCAGTTTGTTGGCTTTTGGCAGATACTCTTCTTCGAGCGCCAGTTGGCCATAAAACATATTGATCTCGTCCTGCCAGGTGGGTGGTTCGGTTAACGCGGCGCAATAATCTCGGGCAAATTCGGGCACCCAAACCGTGTTATAGTGATTTGCAAGGTATGCCGACATGGTCGATTTTCCGGTAGATTCGGGGCCGACGATAGCTATTTTGATGATGTCGGAATTCGGAAGTCGGATGTCGGAATTTTGCATGGGGCGCTATTATTAGAAATCATAAAGGTAAATCCGAAATCGAAAATTCGAAATCCGAAATCAAATAAGTTGTTTTTTATAATCCTTACGCCAATCCAAATACCCTAATAGGGCTATGCCGACATACAGCCCATACATCCCGGCAGTCAGATCGAGGCTTTTGAAAATATATACACC
>JAICXZ010000109.1 GCA_025934475.1 Mucilaginibacter sp.
AACCCCCATACGTGCGCCCAGTTAATCACTGACTGGCTAACCATAGTCGCCGAAAAAACCGGGCGGACTCCCGTTATTTACACCTACAAAGGTTTTTGGAACGACACACTTGGCGGACCGTCCGGGTTTGGCAGTTATCCATTGTGGCTTGCTTCATATCAAACAGCAACACCTGGCTTACCTTCGGGATGGAGCAATTATACGCTGTGGCAATATTATGGTGCACCTGATGGAGTAGCCAACAATGCCGATATCAGTCTATTCGGCGGGAGTGCGGATGACTGGAAAACATTTGCCCAGACAGCTTAAAACCAATAAAGAATTCCTGGTGGTGTTGTTTTTCCTCTTGCGAGACAGTATTTTTATTTGACCAAAATACCTCGTTATGAAAACCAAGACCAACCAACCGGAAACAGAACACGTTATCCACCGCCGCGATTTCATTCAGCTATCGGGCATGGGCCTGCTTGGCGCTATGCTGCCATTGAAAGGGCTGTCGGCATTGACCGCGGAAGCCGCTCCGCTGCCGCGTTTGTCGATGCAGTTGTATACGATTAGGGACGCGATAGCTAAAGATCCGGCAGGAACGTTGAAACGTGTGGCAGATATCGGTTTCAAATATGTAGAGACTGCTTTCTGGCCGCCCAATATTTCTTTGCAGCATGCCGCCAAATATATTAAAGACGCGGGCTTAAAAGTTTCATCATCACACATCGATTTCCCCGAAGGGCAAAAAATACACGTAATGACAGAAACCGCCCGAGCCTACAACTGTAAGAAAATGATATGGCACGGCTGGCCCGAAGATCCGCGTTACAGCAGCCTGGCAGGGACCAGGGCACTGGTCGACATTTATAACGAGGCTTATAAATTTGCAAAAGGCAACGGGCTGGAGTTTGGCTTGCACAATCACTGGTGGGAGTACCGCAATAAGGTAGGCGGCAAATTTGTGTACGAAGTATTGATGGAGGAGCTGAACCCCGGCATATTTTTCGAAGTAGATACCTATTGGGTTAAGGTTGCCGGGCACGATCCTGCTATCATCTTAACCAAACTTGGCAAGCGGGCCAAAATGTTGCACATCAAGGACGGTCCGGCTAAATGGAACGACCAATTACCTAAAGATATCGTGGACCCGATGACGCCGGTTGGCAAAGGGACACAAAACTTCCCAGCCATTGCCAAAGCCGCAACAGGAAACGCCGAATGGTTTGTAGTTGAAATGGATAAGGTTAACGGCGATGTTTTTGAGGCGCTGAAGGAAAGCTATGATTATTTGATGAAGAATAAGATGGTGAGGGTGGCGTAGGCCGCCGGGCTGAAACCCGGCGTTACACTATGGGTCGAGGCCTATGCCCTTTTTCAGTGTCTTCACAGAAAAGCATCACCCAGCCCATCCCTCTCTATCCAAACTCCTAAAATGAATAGCCTCAGCCAAATGTTCCAGCTTAATCTCCTCACTTCCTGCCAAATCGGCTATGGTGCGAGATACTTTGAGGATGCGGTCATAGGCACGGGCACTGAGGCCCAGTTTCTCCATAGCTTTTTTCAATAACGTTTGCCCCGCGCTATTGATTTTGCATATATCACGCACCATTTGCGGGGTCATTTGGGCGTTGGCGTGCAATTCGGGTTTGTTGCCGAAGCGGGCTGTTTGTATTTCTCGGGCGCTCATTACGCGTTCGCGGATCAATTCGCTCTTTTCGGCTAAGCGTTCTGAAGATAACTCTGAGAAATTAACCGGCGTTACTTCCACATGCAGATCGATACGATCAAGCAGCGGGCCCGATATCTTGGCCAGGTATTTTTGCACCACTCCCGGCGGACAGGTGCATTCCTTTTCGGGATGGTTATAATAACCGCAGGGACAGGGGTTCATGCTAGCAATCAGCATCACGTTTGCGGGGTATTCAACGGTCAATTTAGCTCTTGAAACCGTGATCCTCCTTTCCTCCAGCGGCTGGCGCATTACCTCGAGCACCGAGCGCTTAAATTCTGGTAGCTCATCCAGGAAAAGAACACCATTGTGCGCCAATGATATCTCCCCGGGCTGTGGATTACTGCCGCCGCCAACTAAGGCTACGTCGCTGATAGTATGGTGCGGCGAGCGGAAGGGCCGCGTGGTCACCAGCGCATCGGCCGCAGCCAGCTTCCCGGCTACCGAATGTATTTTGGTTGTTTCTAACGATTCGTGTAAAGTGAGCGGCGGTAATATGGATGGTAGCCTTCGTGCCAGCATGGTTTTACCGGCTCCCGGCGGACCGATCAGGATCACATTATGCCCGCCAGCGGCTGCTATCTCAAGCGCTCTTTTGATATTCTCCTGGCCCTTTACCTCGCTGAAGTCGCTATCGTAATTGCTGAGGCTATTGAAGAATTCTTCACGGGTATTTACAATCTCCTGTTTTAACTGAGTCTCGCCGTTAAAAAACTTCTCTATGTCTGTGATATTTTCTACGCCATAAACTTCGAGGTCGTTCACAATGGCCGCCTCGCGAGCGTTTTGTTTGGGCAGGATAAGACCTTTGAAACCATCTTTCCGGGCCTGTATAGCGATAGGCAGGGCGCCCTTGATCGGCTGCACACCGCCATCGAGCGAAAGCTCGCCCATGATGATGTATTTGTCCAGGTTTTCTTCGCTGATCTGACCCGAACTGGCGAGGATTGCCGTCGCGATAGTGAGATCGTATGAGGAGCCTTCCTTGCGTATATCCGCCGGCGCCATATTCACGACGATCTTTTGCCGGGGCATCCTTAAATTGTTGGTCTGCAAAGCCGATTCAATGCGCTGCAGCGACTCACGAACAGCGTTATCGGGCAGGCCGACTATAAAATAGTTGGGCTTGCCGCCGCTGATATTAACCTCAACTGTTATTGTGATGGCCTGGATGCCATATACCGCACTTCCAAAAGTTTTAACTAGCACCGTGACAAAGGTTATTGACGGCGTAAGTTATGCAATTTCCGGCACTATCGCTTATTACAGCGTAAAAAGGAAAATGCCGCAGATAACGATCACGTGAGCGAGAACCACAATTCCCAGCACGTTACGGTTGTGCCTGCTCATGATGGTCAATCGTTCATCTACTCTCCTCAGAAACCTGTTATTGAGGAAAAGCAGGTGATTAACGAATAGCAACGTTACCATAGCCACCAATATCGCGGTGTCGGTCAAAGAATTAGCTGCAATGACGCCCGAATGCAGTAGAAGATCAATAGCAAGGAGAATAACGGTGAGCAGCACAATAAGCAGGAAGCTGGCATTGAATAAGGTTTTGTTGGGAGATGCTTTTCCCTGGCCGAAATTTCTGAACGTCCACCTGTGAACCGTCACATAAATGGACTGGTACGACTTAAACATGGTTGTATTTGATTAAGGGTTTGGCAGGAAGGCTCTTAGGGGCATGGAGCATGCCTGTGGTTTTTGTTTGTTTTAAATATTAACGAACAAATGAAATAAAAAGTATATTATTTTGAAAATGAACTTTATTCAAAATAATATTAAGCGATATGCCAAAATCACCAAACTATATTAATCTGGACTTATTTCTGTTGAGTAACCTCAAAAACTCCATATAAGTTCACATTAGGATCAAATACTACCGAGGTTGGCGTGTCTGTCAGCGTGAACTGCACCGTGGTCAAACGGTTCTTCAAGTCTATGGTGCGAATCTCATTGTTGATCGAAACTTCAACAGAGCACTCGTAAAGATCATTTTGTATCTGCCCCACTTCAAACGTAATTACCTTTTCAGCAGGATTGTATGACCATTTTGCCGAGAGCTGCAAATGTCCCGGTGTATACAGCCATTGTTTAAAAAATTGTTCCAGGTCCTGATTGCCGGCTTTTTCCATTACAGCGCGGAAATCCTCCGTATTGGCATTGCCGTTTTTGTATTGCGCATAATAGTCGCGGATGCCCTGCCAGAACGCGTCATCTCCCAGTTTACGACGGAGCATATGCAAAAACCAGCCGCCCTTTTGATAGCTGTTGGCATTGAGCAGTTGCATAAAATTGTCCTTTACCGCAGTGTCAACCACCGGGTGAAAGCGTTCCTTTTCAAACTTTAAAGCCATTTCGCGATCGGCCGTCATGCGCTGCTTTAGAATATCCTCACCATATTTACTTTCGAGATAAACATTGGTCATATAAGTTGCGAAGCCTTCGCTCAGCCACAGGTGGGCGAAGCTTTTTTCGCTGGCTGCGTCGCCAAACCATTGATGGGCTATTTCGTGCGCCATTAACTCTTCGATATCTTTGGCGCCAACCGAGTTTTCGTAATAAAAAATGCAGCTTGCATTTTCCATTCCGCCGAAAATGGTTTTCGACTGCACATTGGCCAATTTCTCATAAGCGAATGGCCCTACTTTATCAATGTAATAAGCCAGTATCTCTTTGGCAACGGCATAACTATTAAACCCCAGGTCCTTATTCTCCGGAAACACGTAAGTATATACCGGGATACTCTTTACGTCGCCGGTATGATCAACAGCAAAATCGGCTGCACCAATCACCATCACTTTTGTTGGAACTGGTGCCGATTCCTTCCAATGCGTTTGCTTCAGACCACCCGGCACGACAGCCTCACTCACTTTGGATCCATTGGCAACCACCTGGTAATGTGCAGGTGCTGTTACCGTAAATTCCACGGTCGCTTTATCGGCAGGATCATCTACGCATGGTATCCAGTTGTGAGCCCTGTTTGGCCAGTTGTCGCCAAAAAAGGTGCGATGATTAAACTTGTTGGTCGAAATGATCAGTCCGTCCGACGGAACGCCCTGGTAGGTGATGGTATAAGTATGCTTGCTGCCTGAATGTGCATTGGCTGAAATGCTCAATGTATCGCCGCGTTGTTCAAAATTTACCGGGCTTCTTCTATCGCTTACACTGGTCACCGTCATCCCTTTACCGTCCTTTTTTTGTTTGGTAAGATCAAGATCAAATGAACCGGCATCCTGTAAAAACTTCACGGTAACATCCGCTTTGCCCCTGATTATATCGTTTTGATCGCTCAGCTGCAATGTAAAAGCATAATGCTGTACATCGATTGAAGCACCAGGTTTTTGGGCGTAGGCAGAAAAAGAGGTAAACAGGACTGCAAGAGCAGCAACAGTGAAAGGTATGCGCATAAGTTGATTATTGGATGCGCAAAGGTAGCTGATTTAAACAAAAAAAGCGGCCGCGGCCGCTTTAGGTTATTTTAGCATATAAACTCGCTTTCAGAGGATAAGGCTACCGTGGCATTCTCCGCATCATGTTGGCCATAGCTGCCGGATTGCTCATCTGCTTCATCACTTTGCGCATGTCCTCAAACTGTTTCAGCAACCTGTTCACTTCAGTAATATTGGTACCCGAGCCTTTGGCAATACGGTTGCGGCGGCTCTGGTTGATGGAATCCGGATTTTCCTTTTCGAACGGTGTCATCGACTGGATGATGGCCTCAATGTTCTTGAAAGCATCGTCGTCAACCTCCACATTCTTCATCATTTTTCCCACGCCGGGTATCATGCCCATCAGATCTTTCATGTTGCCCATTTTTTTGATCTGCTGTATCTGGCTATAGAAGTCGTTGAAGTCGAATTTATTTTTACGGATCTTTTTTTGCAGCTCGGCAGCTTCTTTTTCGTCAAATTGCTGCTGTGCACGTTCTACCAGCGAGATCACGTCGCCCATGCCCAGGATGCGTGAAGCCATACGATCGGGGTGGAAAACGTCCAGTGCCTCCATCTTCTCGCCGGTACCGATAAACTTGATCGGCTTATCAACTACCGATTTGATCGACAGCGCTGCACCACCGCGGGTATCACCATCGAGCTTTGTTAGAACAACGCCTGTAAAGTCGAGGCGATCGTTGAACACCTTAGCCGTATTCACAGCATCCTGGCCGGTCATAGAATCCACGACGAACAATATCTCGTTTGGATTGGTAGCAGCTTTTACCTGTTCTATTTCCTTCATCATCGCCTCGTCAATCGAAAGGCGGCCGGCGGTGTCGATGATGACTACGTTATTATTTTGCTGTTTAGCTAACGCGATACCTTCTTTAGCAATGCCGATCGGGTCCTTTGATTCCAGGTTAGCATAAACTGGGATGCCTATCTGCTCGCCCAAAACTTTCAGCTGATCAATAGCTGCGGGACGGTAAACGTCGCCGGCAACCAGCAAAGGCTTTTTATTTTTTTGCGTTTTGAGGAAGTTGGCCAGTTTACCGCTGAACGTCGTTTTACCGGCACCGTTCAAACCTGCGATGAGGATGATAGTTGGGTTGGCAGCCAGATTGAGCTCGGTCGCGGTGCCTCCCATCAATTCCGCCAACTCGTCGTTCATGATCTTGGTGAGCAACTGCCCGGGCGAAATTGCTGTAAGCACGTTCGACCCTAAAGCCTTTTGCTTCACCTCATCGGTAAAAGTTTTGGCTGTTTTATAGTTAACGTCGGCGTCGAGGAGAGCCTTGCGTATCTCCTTCATTGTCTCCGCCACGTTTATTTCAGTAATAGTTCCCTGACCCTTCAGGACCTTGAACGCCCTGTCGAGTTTATCCGAAAGATTTTCAAACATCTGTATCTATCTCAATTAAGGCTGCAAAGTTAAGATTTTGAAGCGATTTGCTTTATGCTTAACGAGGAGTTTTTGATTTGGACCAAATCAGTATTCGCGGGTTGCCTTAATCAGCTTCCACATTTCGGCGTTAAAAGTAGTTTTGGTGATCCCGGTTATCTTTTCCAATGCCGCAAAGTAATTTTCATCGCCGACCCGTCTTTTGCCACAGCTTAGCAATTGCTTTACTGCTGCAAAGCCTTTTTCGCGTTCTATTTTTTGAACAATGAGTGCGTTCAGCACATAAGGCACCTTAAGGCTTTTATCGCCGTCCACAAAGTTTTTTGTTTGTGTGTACAGGCTAAGCCAGTCGGCATCTGGGTTAGCCGCTGCGTAAGCTTTAAATTTGGTGATGACCTCGTGCCAGGATATCCCCCAACTCCCGCCGTACAGATAGGCGCAACCCTCGTCGACCGGCCGGTTGATGGTGTCGGTGTTCATGACAATTCGCAGCCGGTCATGCCAGAGATCGTGCGGATCGAAACGCTGATTATAGGAATTGTATCCGCTCAAAATAACGCTCGTATTATTTTCGCGACCAGTCAGGATATCACCCGGTATCCCGTTATAATCACTTTTATAATCAAGGCCCAGTAACTGCTGTGCTTCGGGGAAATTATCGCAGTAATAATAATCGATAGGCGAATAGGCGACGCCCAGTTTCTTATCATAATAAGTCACCGTCTTTAAAAAAGCATCTGCATCACGCCTGATCAACGTATCCTTGTAGTGAAATACCACATTCATAATACGCTTGCTCTTCCACGATTGGGTATTGGTTTTTAAGGGAGAGTAGAAATAAAACTTACCGTCGGCCACGTGCCCCATCAATCTAAAACTCGCACGCAATAAAGGTGCGCCTCTGTCATCGATGCCCAGATACGAAAACTGTATTAAATAGTTATTGCCGTCAAGCTTTACAAAGTTTGTTAGATGGCACTTATAGAAATTTTTATCATCAAACCGGTTGCTTTGTTCAATGCCCTGTAGCTGATCTATTAAAGCGGCAGTTTCAGGAAATGTTCCTTTTTGCACATAGGGATTGTCTCTCGTCGCACCTTTTTTTGCAGCCAGGAATCCGTTTAGTGAGGTTATCAGCTGATATTTGATTAGCGTATCCTCTGCAAGGCTTGCCATACTCGGCACAATAACCGATTGAGCGCTTGCAAACAGCGCTAAAAAGGAAAAAGCTGCGGCAATAATAAAAAATCGGGTTCGGGTGCGATTCATCAGCCGGATATTTCCGGTTAAGTTACCACATTTAAGCCGGATTATTACGGGAAAGTATAAGCCACGCCCATCGCCAGGCCTTCAGTAGCCTGCGGACTCTTGGATGTGTTCTTGTCATACAGGAAGGTTCCATTCATGGTAACCGCAATCAACCTGTTTACCTTGGCC
>JAICXZ010000410.1 GCA_025934475.1 Mucilaginibacter sp.
CGAACTAATAAGTTGCCTTTTGACAGCATTATCTTTCGGTAACTTAATGTCGCTCCCCACAATAACGGATTGGGCACGGCACAGGGAAACAAGGCTCAGCAGCGTTAACGCGATAAGGACAGGCTTGCATGTAAGGTTCATCGGGCAGGAAATTTCCTGTCAAGATAATACATTTAAAAACAATTCCTTATGGGAACGTGTATGAAACCCCCATTGATATGCCTTCGGTAGCCTGCGGACTTGGAGAGGTGTTTTTGTCGTATAACAAGGTGGCGTTCATACTTACGTTGATTAACCTGTTTACTTTTGCTGTTAGCGTAGCGTCCAATCGGTGTGTGGTGTAAGCCAGCGGCTGTATGTATGGTATAAATAAAGCATAACGTGCAGTTAGATGCAGGTTTTTCATAATGTCCTTGTCTATCGTCGCTACGCCCTGGAAAGCCAGTTGATTGTAAAACGAATGCCCGGGTTTAACACCATAATTAGCCGGTATGTTGTGATAAAGGGCCGTATCTGTCAAAAACGTTTGTTTGGCTGTACCTGTACCTAAACGGATATCATAATACTTGTTGGGCTTATATTCAAAACCAATCGATTCAGTTAGATAACCCGGCGCCATAAAATTGGAGATCAGCAAGCCCTTGGGGGCCGCGTTGCCGCTCTGGTCGGTATAGGTATAGCCGGCTGAAAACTGGGACTCGAAACTTATAGATCCGAAAAAGTACCATTTTTTGGTTATCTGTGTAGCTAATTTGTTATCCAAGAACATTCGGTCGTTCGTTTTCCTGGAGCCTTCTCCTTTGTTAGCTGCAAGACCATACAACAAGTTGGTTTCGGTGGTAAAATCGAGTGGGGTTTTGTTGTATTCGGCCTTCAAGTCAAAATTTGTACCCAGGGCAATCGAGCTTATACCCCCGGCGCTCCAGTTATTGGTAAACGCCGCCTGGTTAAAGTTTAAACCCCATTGAATTGTTTTTCGCCAGTAGCTTACCTTGTAGTCGAGCAGCTCAACAGGTATCAGTTGCTCGTTCACTTGTACCGGGCGCACACGCACCGGCAAGGCGTTTTTAGGTGGATCAAGGCGATATTTATTGAGTATATTGGTGTCGGCTTTTAGGGTGTCGGTTTGTTGCGCGAAGGCGGTAGAAACAAGTAGAGTGGAAAGAAGCAGACCAAGAAATGTTTTTAGCATAGTGGTGCAAAGTAAAGCAAAACCTGCTGGTTTTTAAAGAAAAGTCCCTCTATATAACAGCGCTTTACCAGATTTTATTGTCCAACCGACAATTATCAATAATATTGCAGGAAACTACAATCAGCTTTGAACGGGCTTTAACGGGGGTTGCACGTGGGGCTTTTTATTGCGCAGGAATCTTCTGAGACTGGTGCGGATATAGGTTATGAATTCATATTCCGTATCGGCAGAAACGGTGAAATAACTTGGCCTGGACCTAATCATAAACTGTGACAGTTCGTCGCCTTTCAGATTCGTAATATTGGCCACATAGCCTTTATTAAACCGGTGATCGATCACATCCTGCTCGTAGTCCTGCTGTATCAGCCCTTGCAGGTGCTGCGCATTGCGGCCGCTTCGACTGAATGCGTTGTAAAGTGCATCGAGGCTGATGCCCGCCCCGCCGCCAGGCACGGTGCTGAAAGGATTGGCATAGGCATTGGAACCATAGGCCTTACTGTAGGTCCGCCGGGTGTCCATAAGGCGTTGCAGGGGCGTGTTCAATGTATCGCGGATGGTTACCTCATGCAGCATGATGGAATTGCGCGGAAGATAAATAGCCAGGTTATCGTAATTCTTAACCGTTATCGTATCATTCAAATAATATTCTTTGGTAAATACTAGCTTATCGCCGGGACTGGCATTTACTTTGAATTCGCCCTTCAGGTTATTGTAGAAGGATACGCCCGTTGTAATATTGATGATACCGACTCTGGCGACGCGCTCCTTGCTATCTTTGTCGAAAACTATGCCTTCTACTTGCTTATCCTGCGCAAAAGTGCTGATCGAACCGAACACAAAGACCAGCATCAAACCACATTTCACCGAAAAACTATAAATGCTCTTTTTGCCTGGTTTCATCCCCAATGGAACAAAATAATATCGTTATTGCTTTGCCACGACCAGCTTTTGCCCAATCTTAAGATTGTTCCCGGGCAGATTGTTCAACCCTTTAAGCTCGTCGACAGTTAGACCAAAACGACGGGAAATGGAGTATAGTGTGTCACCCTGCACAACTGTGTAGGTTTTAGCGTCAGGATTAGGTTTTACGTTATTATCCATTGATGGGTCGAGCTTGGCGACCGAGTCTTTCAGAGCCGTAATGGCGTTGTCTTCAATCTGGGTAAGTACACGGTCCTCGCGCTTCTCTTTTTGGTCCGGCGTTTCCGGTTTATCGTATTGATTGAGGTTATATTTCTGAATAATCGTGATCAGCAATTGCGGATAATTAGGATTAGTTGCATAACCGTCCGCCTTTAATCCATTGGCCCAACCCACATAATCGTTCTTATCCAGCTTGAATAAATTGGCATAGCGCGGCCGCTTCAAAAATTCGGAGTGGTCACGATAGGAATCTTCAGCCTTGTCATACACCCGGAAACAATCATTATGCTGATCATCGTCTTTATAATAGCTTTTACCCTGCCATTGCGCATTGCATTTTATGCCGAAATGGTTATTGGCAACCCGCGCCAATTCGCCATTACCACTGCCCGATTCAAAAAGTCCCTGGGCAATGGTAATACTTGCCGGAATGCCATAGAGGTTCATTTCCTGTATGGCTATGCTTTTAAAATGCTCGATATACTCAACCGAGGTCATCGGTTTGTAGCTGGCTATGGCGTCACTGTTTTCTTTTTGTATTTCCTGATTATTGCGATGCGCCTCGCGGTTGCTGATCAGGTCTTTATGTACGGTACAGGAGCTAAGAAAGGCGGAAGATAAAAAAGCAAGGTAAAAAGTAGTCGATTTTCGCATTCCAAATAAATCTAATTTCAGGGCAGATTATTCTATCCCAAACTTAAGATTTCTAAATTAGATTTACTGTACTTTGGCCTCCAATTGCGGCTGATCCGCAGGATTTTCGTCGAAAAGATTGAGTTTGTACTTTTTGATCAGTCCCAAAACATCCGCTGACCACCTGTGACTGGCAGCATAGCCGCTGCGCTGAATTCCCCTGGCCCATCCAAAGTAATCGTAATGGGTCAGATTTTCTGCCAGATGACTGAACTGTTTACGTTCAGTCATAATCCGGGCAAAATCTTCGAATGAGTCCATCACTGACGCATACTTTTTGTAATGTGTAGTGACCTGTTTTCGGTGTTTAATGATTACGTGCGAATCATAGCCCTTAATGCCAAACTGGTTGTTAAACTGCTGGGCAAGGTTGCTGTTTCCGCAACCCGACTCGTGCATAGCAACTGCGAGAACTATGCTGGCCGGGATCCCGCTTTGATGCATAATGCGGATGGCGTCATCTTTAAACTTTTCTATGTAGGATGTAGAGGTATTCTGCGCTGAAGCAGCAATAGCAGATATTAAAAAGATAGTGACCAGGATCGTTTTCTTCATAAAGCTATTTTTTTCGAATGAGCAGGATGCCGTCGCGTACCGGGAGGATAACTTTTTCGCACCGGGTATCTTTGGCAATGTGGTCATTCAGTTCGCGAATCGATTTAGTGTCGGCGTCTGTATCTTCGCCGTAAACTTTCCCTTTCCACAAAACGTTGTCTATTATAATCAGCCCGCCTGATCTTACCTTGTCAAATACCGTGTTAAAATAATGTAAATTATTTTTCTTATCCGCATCGATAAAAACCATATCGAAGCTGTCTTCGGGTATTTCTACGATAATCTGCGCTGCGGGGCCGAAATGCTGCACTATTTTTTTATCCACACTTGTTGACTTAAAGTGTTGATTAAGCATCTCTTCAAACTCGCGATCGATCTCGATAGTGTGGATTAAGCCGTCTTCGGTAAGGCCCTCGGCAAGGCAAATAGTGGCGTAACCGGTAAAAGTTCCTATCTCCAATATGCGTCGCGGCTGCATCATTTTACTGAGCATACTCAACAGGCGGCCCTGGTAATGGCCCGATAACATATGGGGACGAAGCACCTTCAGGTAGGTGTACCTATTAATCTTTTGCAGCTCCGCTGGTTCCGGGTCGCAATGATCTTCAAGGTAGAGCTGAAGGTCATGGGGGAGGATCTCCATGGCGGCAAAGATAGGCCAATTGCTTAATATTTAAAAATTTTAACGTTTTTTAACA
>JAICXZ010000216.1 GCA_025934475.1 Mucilaginibacter sp.
AATCTTAACCTTCAGTCGCAAATACATGATATTCAGAATGAATTGCATGCTGAACTAAAAAGTTTCATCAAAGAAAATCCAAACAGTTATATGAG
Organism: Mucilaginibacter sp.; assembly: GCA_025934475.1. Lineage (GTDB taxonomy): Bacteria > Bacteroidota > Bacteroidia > Sphingobacteriales > Sphingobacteriaceae > Mucilaginibacter. Next base: position 96 of record JAICXZ010000216.1, read on the forward strand.
CCTGTTGGCGCTCGGAGAATTGGGCGGACCAACTCCTGACGCTAATGAGCTGTTACCTTTGCTGGATGGTTTGTCCAAAGAAGTACAGGATACCGAAACAGCAAGGACACTGCGCAATTCGCTGGAGTCGCTGAAGAGTACATCTATTGGTGCAATGGCTCCTGACTTTGAGCAGGCTGACACGGCGGGGCATCCGGTGCGCTTGTCGTCCTTCAAAGGTAAATACGTGTTGCTCGATTTTTGGGCATCATGGTGTGGCCCATGCCGCCAGGAGAGTCCTTATGTGGTAAAGGCATTTGACCGGTTCAAAACAAAGAACTTTACGATTCTCAGTGTTTCGCTTGATAAGCCTAATGGTGCTTTTGCCTGGCTTAATGCGATCAGGTCTGATCATCTAGGTAGATGGACCCATGTTTCCGATTTGAAGTTTTGGAACAATGCCGTGGCGCGGCTATATTTTGTGCAAAGTATACCGAAAAATTTCCTCATCGATCCAAGCGGGAAAATTGTAGCGGAAGATCTCCGGGGCGATGATCTAGAGGCTAAACTTGAGGAGGTTTTGGGTAAATAAACAATTGATGGACGAATCCCAAACCGGTAAATATTTGTTATACTTGAGTTCTCAATAATTGCTCATGAAAAAATTAATCACAGCGGCATTGGCTTCTTTGCCGTTCATCACCTTAGCGCAGGACGGCGCATATACCGTGCAGGGTAAAGTTGGCAGCTACAACGCGCCGGCTAAAATGTATCTCATTTACCAGGTTAAAGACAAAGAGACGAGGGACTCCGCTGTATTAAAGGATGGTCAGTTTCAATTTAAAGGCACCGTTGGTAATGTGCCAATAAATGCATACCTGGTTCTCAACGAAAAAGGGGATGGTGTCAAGTTTAAAGATTATAAATCCATCTACCTTGAAAAAGGCGACATCAAAGTAAACGGCACCGACAAGCTGGCAAATGCAACGGTTGACGGCGGCAAGGCCAACCAGGATAATGCCCGCTATGAGGCTTTAACCAAACCTATTGATGATGCACAGAACGCTCAGGATGCCAAAGAAAAAGCTGAAACAGACGAGCAAAAGAATTCCGAAACGTTTCAACGCCAAATGGCCGCAGCGCAAAAGGTGCTGGACGATCGGGCGATGAATGCCAATAAACAATTTGCCAAAGAAAATCCAGGTTCATATACCAGCCTCACGGCGCTCGAAATGTATTCGGCCTATGGTGGAGATTATTCGGAGCTGGCCCCTTTGTACGAAGGTCTGTCGCCGGAGATCAAACAAACCGATGCAGGCAAAGAATTTGGCGAAAGATTGCCTAAACTTAAAGCCGTGGCACTAGGTCAAACAGCACCATTATTTACCGAAGCCGACACCGCAGGCAAAATGGTTAGCCTCGAGTCATTCCGCGGCAAATACGTGCTGATCGATTTTTGGGCATCATGGTGTGGCCCTTGCCGCAGGGAAAATCCCAATGTGGTAAAAGCTTATAACAAGTTTAAAGATAAAAACTTCACCATCCTCGGTGTATCGCTGGATCAGCCAAAAGGCAAACAAAGATGGCTGGCTGCTATCCATAAGGATCACCTGACCTGGACCCAGGTATCCGATCTGCAATATTGGAAAAGCAAAGAGGCTGATTTATATGCCGTGCGTGGCATTCCGCAAAATTTCCTGATAGATCCCAATGGCAAGATCATCGCCAAAGGGCTCCACGGCTTCGACCTGGAAGATAAATTGGCCGAAATATTTGGCAAACCCACCGGCAGCAACTAACTGCCTGCTAATAAAAGAGAAAGCCCGAATGCTTAACACCTTCGGGCTTTTTTATTTTCTCCGCCTGACCCTTTCGGACTTATGCGGACTTTCCGACTTTCGGACTACAACAAATCAAATCCAATATCCCTCCGGAAATACATCCCATCGAAATAAATGCGACTCGCGTCGGCAGTAACCTGCTGCAAGGCATTGAAGATATTATCCTGCAAAGTGCTTACCGCTATCACACGGCCACCACTGGTAATTACATTATCACCATCTATTGATGTGCCGGCATGAAACACTTTTGATTCGTGTACATTCTCAGTGCCGGTAATTACTTTATTCTTCAGATAATCGCCCGGATATCCGCCGGAAACAATCATTACCGTTGCTGCAACTTTATCGGAAATTTTTAATTCTTTTTCATTTAAATTGCCTTCAGCAACTCCGATCAGCAGGTCAACAAAATCTGACTCTATCCTTGGCATCACGCTTTCAGTTTCCGGATCACCCATGCGGCAGTTATATTCGATCACATAGGGCTCACCTTCACAATTCATCAGGCCAATAAAAATGAACCCCTTGTAATCAATATTCTCCTTTTGCAAACCTTCGACAGTTGGAATGATAACGCGTTCTTCAACTTTTTGCATGAACGCATCATCTGCAAACGGAACCGGCGAAACCGATCCCATGCCACCAGTATTTAATCCTGTGTCACCTTCACCAATACGCTTATAGTCTTTGGCTTCAGGCAATATTTTATAGTTTTTGCCATCCGTCATTACGAAAACAGATAGCTCGATCCCCTGCAGAAACTGCTCGATCACCACCTTTGAGCTGGCATCGCCGAATTTAGCATGTGTCAGCATTTCGGTTAGTTCCAATTGTGCTTCTTCAAGCGTGGTGCAGATCAGCACGCCTTTGCCTGCCGCCAGGCCATCAGCTTTTAACACAATGGGTAAGCCGGCCGTAGCAAGATATTGAAACCCCTCTTGTAAGGTGTCGCGTGTAAATGTTTTGGATGCGGCGGCCGGGATGTTGTGACGCTGCATGAAAGCTTTTGAAAAATCTTTGCTGCCTTCCAACTGAGCGCCCTCAGCTTGCGGGCCGATAACCGGAACGTTTTTAAGTTGTTCATCCGCCAGGAAAAAATCATGAATACCTTTTACCAGCGGTTCCTCGGGGCCAACCAACACCAGGTTGATGTCGTTTTCGAGAACAAAAGCTTTTACGCCTTCAAAATCAGTCGCTTTGATATCTACGTTGGTTCCGTACTGAGGCGTGCCGGCATTGCCGGGAGCAATAAAAAGCTTACTGCATTTGGGGCTTTGCGCAATTTTCCAGGCGAAGGCACTTTCCCTTCCGCCCGAACCGAGGAGCAGGATGTTCATGGCGGCAAATGTAGAATTTAATGTGCAGATGTGCGAATGTGTTAACTGGTGATTGGTTAACTTGTGACTGGTTAATTAGTGATTGTAATCCCGTTAGCTATCGAAATCAACTTTGCAACGTGGGTGAGGGGGCGGGTAGCGTTACAACTTTACAACTTTACAACTAACTTTACACCATGTCGAGACGAATAGACAAATACCGCAAAATGCCTGTTTTTAAAAAGGCGGAGGAAATATTGGAACTGGCTGAAGTTATCGTTGAAGCGATAAAAGAGGACGATAAGAAGGAGCATCTGGCCTCAGAGATCGTTGGCAATGCAATGCTGATTCAAGCTAAAATAGCGGGCGCCGAAGGCGGAGGATTATACTCGTTGCGAATGCAAAACGCGGTATTGATCAAGTGTGCCGCTCATGATATGATGAGCGCCGTGATCTGCACCGAAATGTTCGGCCTCAATAATGAGGATTATGTGGACCTGATGCGCAATAAAGTTGAAGAATTTCGCGTAGAGTTTGTGGCCTGGATACGCGGCTTTGATAAAAATTATGATATCCCCGACAATTGGGCCATCCGTTTTGATGCCAGCACACCAGAACAGGAAGAGCTGGAGAAACTCATGTTTGACGACGATAAATTCGATTTCGATGACTTTGATGACGAAGATTTTGAGCCAGGCACCGACGATGAGGACGCGGATTAGAACAACGCTTCCAACCTAAACCTTTCTGCTTTCAGCTTTCGCCTTTCGGCTCAAAAAACCGTACCTTTGCCTGCCATTATGACCTCATCCGTTGCGGTGGCGCAATTGTTGAGATAATCGGTTCAGAACGATTTATTATGTTAGAATTCATAAGCAAACTTTTCGGCAGCAAGTCCGAACGTGATATCAAGAGTGTAACGCCCATTGTCGAGAAGATCAAAGAGGAATACGCAAAACTCGATGGCCTGAGCCATGATGAGCTGCGCGCCAAAACCATCGCGTTTAAAGAAACTATCAGGGAAGGCCTAACCAGCATTGATAATGATATACAGCAAATTAAGGATCAGATAGAAGCTAATCCTGAAATGGATGTGAGCGAAAAAGTTGAGCTTTATCGCCAGATCGACAAGCTGGAAAAGGATCGTAACAAAGAGCTGGAAACGATATTGATGGACATTTTGCCACAGGGTTTTGCCGTGGTGAAAGAAACCGCCCGCCGTCTTAAAGAAAATAAAACTATAGAAGTTACTGCTACTGAATTCGACCGCGAACTGGCTGCCCGTAAGCCCAATGTCGTGATTAAGGGCGACAAAGCCATCCACCACAACACATGGATTGCCGCCGGTAACGAAGTAACCTGGGATATGGTGCATTACGACGTACAGTTGATTGGCGGTACAGTGCTTCACCAGGGAAAAATTGCCGAAATGGCTACAGGTGAGGGTAAAACGCTGGTTGCAACTTTGCCTGCATATCTCAATGCGCTAGCTGGTCAGGGTGTGCACATCGTAACAGTGAACGATTACCTGGCTCGACGTGACTCCGAATGGATGGGGCCGCTGTATGAATTCCACGGTTTGTCGGTTGATTGTATTGACAAGCATGAGCCTAACTCCGAAGAGCGCCGCAATGCTTACCTGGCCGATATTACTTTTGGTACCAACAACGAATTTGGTTTCGACTACCTGCGTGACAATATGACACGTAGCCCTGAAGAATTGGTGCAGCGTAAATTACATTATGCTATGGTGGATGAGGTTGACTCGGTTTTGGTCGACGACGCCCGTACGCCATTGATCATTTCTGGTCCTATTCCGCGTGGCGACGAGCATGAGTTTTATGAACTGAAACCGCGCATCGAGCGCCTGGTAAATGCGCAGAAAACCTACATCAACCAGGTGCTGAATGAGGCGAAAAAATCTATCCCAGAAGGTAAAACCGGTATAGACGACGGTGGTTTAGCATTGTTGCGTGCGCACAGAGGTTTACCTAAGAATAAGGCTTTGATCAAATTCCTGAGTGAAGGCGCTAATAAGCAGATCCTGTTAAAGACCGAAAATTATTACATGCAGGATCAAAGCAAGGAAATGCCGAAGGTTGACGAAGAGCTTTTCTTTGTGATTGATGAAAAAAACAACCAGGTTGAACTAACTGAAAAAGGTATTGAGCTGATCACTGCTTCTGGCGAGGATCCTCACTTCTTCATCATGCCTGATGTGGGTACAGAAATTGCTGAGATTGAAAAATCGCATGCGGATGCTGAAGAAAAGGTTGCGCAAAAAGACTCTCTGATGCGCGACTTCTCAATCAAATCTGAGCGCATTCACTCGGTTAACCAGTTGCTGAAGGCATATACCCTTTTTGAAAAAGACACTGAATATATTATAGACGAAGGCAAGGTAAAGATCGTTGATGAGCAGACCGGCCGTATTTTGGATGGTCGCCGTTACTCAGACGGTTTGCACCAGGCTATCGAAGCTAAAGAAAATGTGAAGGTAGAGGATGCAACCCAAACCTTCGCTACTATCACGCTGCAAAACTACTTCAGAATGTACCACAAGCTTTGTGGTATGACCGGTACAGCGATCACGGAAGCAGGCGAGTTCTGGGAAATTTACAAGCTGGATGTGGTTGAAATCCCAACCAATACCAAGGTGATCCGTGCAGATAGAGAAGATTTGGTTTATCGAACTGTGCGTGAAAAATATAACGCCGTAGCCGACGAGATCACCAAACTAACGCAGGAGGGTCGTCCGGTGCTGGTAGGTACTACCTCGGTTGATATATCGGAATTATTAAGCCGTATGCTTAAGCTGCGCGGCATC
>JAICXZ010000264.1 GCA_025934475.1 Mucilaginibacter sp.
GAACAAAGATTGCAGCTACTTTATCGCCGAGCTTTTGTACGGGAGGCTTGGCTGCCTGCGCTTTCTTCATCAATTCGATGATCTGCGAAAGCACCGTATTGGAGCCAACTTTGGTTGCCAGCATGGTAATATTGCCATGCTCTACGATAGTGCCGCCAATTACCTTGTCATATTTGCCTTTTTCGACCGGAGCGCTTTCTCCGGTCAGCATCGACTCGTTTACTGATGCATTTCCCGAAAGCACATCGCCGTCGACAGGAATTTTGTCGCCGGTGTTGACAATAAGGGTATCACCAGGGCGCACTTCTTTGGCACTGATCACTTCTACCTGGCCGTTTATTACGCGGTTTGCATTTACTTGTTGAATCTTTACGAGGTCCTTCACCGCTGATGTGGTTTGGGTAACCGATCGTTTTTCGAAAAGGTTGCCGAGCAGTACCAGCGTAATTATGGTGGCCGATGTCTCATAAAACTGAAAGTTCATGCCGAGGTCGTCTATGGTGCCAATCAGGCTATAAATAAATGCAGCAGATGAACCGACAAAGATGAGCACGTCCATATTGGGTACGCCGCCTTTGAGTGAGTTCCACGCGCTTTTACCAAAATGCAGGCATCCGACAATGAAAACCGGCAGGCACAATATTAGTTGAACGATCGGATTGCGCAGGAAATGCCATTGTAACAGCATAGCCGACAGGAGTGGAACGGTGAAGATTGCGCATAAAATGAGCTTGTTTTCTACCTTATCATAAAAGTTCTCTTTATGAGTAGCAGCGTCTTCTATGACCTTGAAACCCAGTCCTTCTATGCTTTTGATGGCATCTTTAATCGCCTCATCATTATCGGTGGTAAATTTTACTTCTTCGGAGGCGAAGTCGACGGTTACATCGTGGAAGCCCTTTTTTTCGAGTAGTTTATGAACCGAGAGCGCACAATTGTTACAGTGCATCCCGGTGACGTTTAGTTCAATTAATTGCCCGGCCATAATATCACAAATTTCGGCTTAAGGGCCAATTTATCAGTTATTTGAATGTAATATTAAATTTTTGCTTGACTTTAGAGTGCAATTTTTTACATTTGCACTCCCCAAACGGTAGGCATAGCTCAGTTGGTTAGAGCACCAGATTGTGGTTCTGGGGGTCGTGGGTTCGAGCCCCATTGCTTACCCAAACGCCTCTCATGAAAATGAGGGGCGTTTTTGGTTTAAACGGCTATTTAAACTACCAATTTAAACATCTTGAAAATGAGCGGATTTCAAGGCACAAGCGTATTACGACGTTTTTCGGCAACGGCGGCTTTGCCATAAGCCTACCGGGGATTGAACAATTTCCAGGCACCTTCAGAGATAACACTGACCTGACCACCCACTACTTCGATTGCGCTTTGTTCGTCGATGGCATATACCGGTGCCGGGATCTTTGATGCCCATAACTCTGCATTTAGTTCGCATGCGTCCGGGTGATCAGGATTATTGAAATGCGGAATGATGGCAAAATTGGTTAGCCCTGCACCTTTCGCTGTCATATAAGTCCTGCTGATTTCACCTTTTTCTGTACTGAATACCATATTTTCTGAAGTTAGCGGCGTACCACTTGCACCTCGCGGGTTGCTGTAAGTTTCACCGAAAATGGTACTTGCGGCCATGCTTCCGGCGCTCACGCCGACATAAACCAAGTCTTTGTTTAATGAGTTTAAGACTGCTGCCAGTCCGGATTGCTCAAACCAGTAGGCCAGGTAAAGCGGATCGCCGCCCCAAACAAGCAGCGCGTCGGTTTCCATAACCGACGAAAGCCAGATATCTTTGTCTATGCTGGGAAGCGCAGTGATCTCCAGCAAGCCCATCGATTTCCAGCCAAGTCCGACAAGGGCAGCCTGCATTTTTCCTGCGATTGGCCACCATGCATAATTAGGGCCGCCGGCAAACGGATATACGCCTGTCGGTATAAAAAGAGCACTGGATTCGCTGATGGGCTTGCCCAGCAGCTGAATGAGCGAAGCATGAATGCGTTTATTGGTGACTCCGGAAGACGTCAATAGTAACTTTATCATGGGTGTAAAAATAAGCACAGGTATCCGATCAAGCTCAAGGTAAATCGAGACAAAATGGAGGTTTTTTGCGCCAAAGCGGGTAGTGACAATTTCTTTCTAATGCGAGCGGAAATGTGGTGTTTTTGTGAGATTGTACTTAAACGATCTCATTTGTAATCGCCATTTAAAATGGCAATTGCTGCGAGATCGAGCTCATTTTCAATTTAGTCTTTAGATGGAGACTTTGCAATGCGTTCAATTTCCTTTAATAAAAGTGGGTTCGTCGTATTTCTTGCAAGATTTAATAATATCCACAGCTTCCACATCACGTCGTCTGTTTTTAATATCTCGATTATTTCGGGAGTTAATCGGTCTGCGAATGGTTTCAAAATATCTGCAACGGACCTGGCTATTGGCCAATTCATATCTTGAAGCCATTCCAATTAGTCGGGAGTAATAGGTGTTAATTGTTCAAATGAAAGGGTTTTGAGTCTTTTAATTACTTTTTGGTCGTCTTTATGTTTCGGTATAAGATGTCTAATGTCTATATCTTGTTTCATTTAGATAAATCTAAGCAATAAATTTTCTTAAGCAAAAGGCATTTTGGTGTCTATAATGCTATTATATCTGTCCTTTTCTTACTTTTAAAAAATAATTTTCTCCCGTGCTCAAACGCCTCATCACTTTAATCACACTTTGTTTTCTTTATTTGGCATCATCGGCTCAGACTATAGACAACGCCGCCGTTCTGGCCCGTAAACAAGTACCGATATTGTGCTACCACCAGATACGCAACTGGCGGGCTAGCGACAAGCTGGTGGATAAAGATTACATCATCCCGCCCGAAACATTTAAGGCCCATATGAAAATGCTGGCGGATAGCGGCTACCATACCATTTTGCCGGATGAGTTGTATGATTATCTAACAAAAGGCACCCCATTGCCGGATAAGCCAGTCATGTTAACATTCGACGATACCGACGGCGATCAATACGAAGTGGCGCGGCCCGAGTTGATGAAATATGGATTTAAAGGAGTTTACTTTATTATCTTTAACAATATCAACAAGAATCATCATTACATGACCAGGCAGCAGATCAGGCAGCTTTCGGAAGAAGGGAATGTAATAGCCTGCCACACACTGACTCACGCTAATTTCAAAAAAATACAGGGAACACACTGGGAAGCCGAAATTGATGTGCCGAAGAAAAAGCTGGAAATACTTACCGGCAAGCCAGTGAACTATTTTGCTTTCCCATATGGCGTTTGGAATTCGCAGGGTTTGCCTCAATTACATAAACGTGGATTTCTGGCCGCGTTCCAATTGTCGGAGAAGCGGGATCCCAATGATGCAATAATGACGATAAGGCGTGTCCTTGATTGCGGCTATTGGACGACCGCAACGCTCGACTACAATATCAAACATGATTTCAGGAGCAGGCCTGTAAAAACCAAACCAACGCTGGTGGACAGTAGTAATAATTCGCTGAAAACCAGTAAAAAGTAGCCTTAACGCTGCATTTATGGTTTATGGCGTTTCGCCAAAAATATCCTGGATGATAGATTTTGCCTGATCAACTTCCACGTTTGCTTTGATCAGGTCGCGAAGGTCGGTGACAGCGCCGCCGGTCATTTCATATTTTTTCTCCTGGCAAAGATCAAAAAAGTGCTTGTACAGCTCACGGGCTTTGGGGGCATCACCTTTCCGCAATGTAGCTAATGCTATATTGAACATGGCATAAGTAGCAGTTTCGTCGTGTTTAAGGCATCGATAAGAATAGTCAATGCATTCGTCATTGTGCCCGGTACAATAATATTCCCAGCCCAGGTTGCCCAGGGCATTCGCATAGGTGCTGTCAATTGCTATTGCCTTTTTGCAATAACTGAGCGCAAGTTCATGGTTGCCAAGTTGGTCATAACATAGGTCGAGGCTCAACATCGCGTATTTATAAGTAGGGTCAATCTTTAATGCTTTCTGATGGAATTGAATTGATGTTTGATAATCTTCCTTATTATAATAGCAATCGCCCATTTGTTCGAATGCGTAATAATCCTTTTTGTCCAATTCGGTAGCTTTCTTAAAATCGTTTAATGCCGTGTCAACCTTCTTCCAGTAGAAATAGGCATTTCCGCGGTCTTCATAGAAGCCTGCATTTTTTGGGCTGATCCTAATCGCCTGATCGTAATATTCAATTGCGGTAGAGTAGTCGTCGCGGTTATAATAAAGGTCACCTTTCAGGTCGTAACCATCCTCGTCATTCGGATACTGCCGAATATGTTGATTTATGAAATAGAGCGCACTATCAGCATTGTCCGCATATTTATAACTTTTTGCCAGGAAATAATTTGAATATTCATAATCGGGATATAACTCGCTGGTTTTACGATAGCTGGCGATCGCCTCTTTGTACTTGTCAAGATCGAGACAGGCGGCTGCTTTATAATACCATGCATCGGCGTAAGTGTCAAAAAATGAGACCGCTTTATTTTCATCTTCGAGCTCCTGGTCATATTTTTCCAGTTTGCCTTCGCTACGAGCCTTTAAATTGTATGCATAGGCGTAAGAGGGCCAAATAGCGATGGCCCTGTCGCAATAGTCGGACGCTGCGGCATATTTTTCCTGCTGGTAGCTGAGCTCGGCTTTCAAAATATTGAATGATAACATATCCGGATATTCTTTCAGAAGGCCGTCCAGCATATTTTCCACCCTGTGGTCACTATTTTGTATCATAAGGTGAATGCGCTTGACAAAGAGCGTGTTTGGCATTCCTTTGAGATATTGCTCCAGACTTTTTTCGCTCGGGTCGATTTTTTGCTTAAACACAAGTCGGATTATTTCTAAACCGAGCTTTTGTTCGCCGTCGGATAATTTATGCTCATCCAGCGTATTGATAAGATTTATCAGCTCGATGCCGTTGAAATCCATCACGCGATCGGCCTTATTCATAGCCAATGTTTTTTGGAGGCCCGAGGCCATCAGGTGTACACCTTGGGCTACGCTGTCAGCTTTTATAAGAACAATTCCCTGTTGGATATCAGTTATCCTGTCAACAGATTGCGTTGGAGCCGATTGGTGTAACGGTATGCTTTTCTTTAAAGTCGTCGTGTCTGGCAACGACGTTGCATTGACTGATAAGGTTGCAATTACCGCCGGTAAAGCAAGCAGATAGCGATAGAATTGGGGCATATGTAAATATAAAAAACAGGCGTCATTTTTTATACGTCCGGCCTGATCCAAAGTTACTTTGATATTGAAGGCAATCTTGGTTCTATCATCGTCTTCAATAGCTATATTTTTCTTTTAGTTGTTTAAACAGCATTATCCTTTCAGAGATGGGTATTTCTTACAGCGATAACCGTTCTTAAGACCGCTCATGTCAAATAAACATTTGTTGTATAAATAGCAACAAAACTGTTACAGGCGGTACAAATACGCCGATAATTTCACATTTCAATAGTTGCGGGTTCTTTCGCA
>JAICXZ010000063.1 GCA_025934475.1 Mucilaginibacter sp.
ATACGATAACGCCGCGGCGTTATCCGCAAATTGGTCAGCGCTAATATCACCCAGCCGTGTAAAACAAAGAGCCTTACCTTTGAGATATCTGGCCCGGGTTGCAAGCTGAAGCCCGCTGTCGGCTTGAATGGCTGCAATGGTAGAATCGGGATACATACTGCTGTAGTAGAAGCTTAAACTATCGTGCAGTATTACTTTAAGTGTGTCTTCACCGGCTTGCTGCAATTTTCTCTGAACCCTGCTAATATCCGCAGCAGAATATTGAGCAACAGCACGTACAGCTACACAAGCAAAAACAATGATGGTTAAGAACTTTCTCATGAAAAGGACAGGTTGAGGTTCAACTTATTTTTATCGATATAAATGGTTTTAAGTTTGATTACCATATTCAAATTTCTCTATATATGGCTGGCTTTATCTGATTTCGCCCAACAATGAGTGATTGATCGGCTACACCGTTTTACCGTCTTTGCGGTATTCTTTGCGAATCCCTGTCATCACATCCTCATACAGAATCACATTGTTATCGCCGCGGCGCAGCGCCATCAGCGAACTATAGCGAATGACATTGATGATGGCTCCTCCACTCAGCTCATATTTCGCGGCCACATCATCAAACTTTTGCTCCAGTTTGGGTTCACAAATGGTTTTGTCGGAAAAAGCTCGTTGCCATAGCATTTTACGCTGAACAGGCCCCGGCATAGGGAAATGGATCATGGTTTGAAAACGACGGCTAAATGCCTCGTCCATGTTGGCTTTGAGGTTGGTGGCTAGTATAACTACTCCTGGGAAATCCTCAACCCGCTGCAACAGATAAGACACTTCCTGGTTGGCATATCTATCGTTGGAACTGCTGGTTTGCGTCCGCTTGCCAAACAATGCATCCGCCTCATCAAAGAATAATATCCATCGTTTATTTTCGGCCTGGTCAAAGATATTGGCCAGGTTCTTTTCTGTTTCGCCGATGTATTTCGAAACCACCATTGAAAGGTCGATACGATAAACATCGAGCCCGGTTGTTTTACCCAACAAGCTCGCGGTAAGAGTTTTGCCCGTGCCCGGCGGACCGTAAAATAATGCTCTGAACCCAGGTTTTATTTTATTCCGCATCGCCCAATCATTCAGCAATGTGTCACCATAAGTTATCCAGTCCTGTATTTCCTGTATTTCGCCCATCGTATCTTCTTCCAGCACAAGATCGCTCCAGTCCAGGGTAGTCGTTATTCGTTTTGCGGGGAAATTAATGCTGTAGTCGGGTCTGTGCGCTGCACCCGACGTAAACAGTGCCAGGTACTCCGCCGAAATGCGAAGGACGCCGCTCAAAAGCGGTTCGCCTGCCTGGGTGTTTTCGAGCTTAAGAATATTGAATTTATGGAAAAAATGATCCTCGTCAAAAACGTTAAACAAGGCAAAACGCTGGTACAGGTCGTTTGGCGCCAGTACAAAAGCGACTGTCTCTCCTGTCGGAATAAAACCGTTGTGATTTTGCCCTTTCACCCCTCCAAATTCAGTGAAGGAGCGATCGTAGTCGGCGTTTTTTCTAAAAAAAACATCCAGCAAATGTGGCAAAACATGAGGTGCAAGCGCCATTAGCAAAATAACACGCTCGGCAAAATCCATGTGATAGTGTTCAACAATCCGGCTAAATAACGATGATTCATTAACCACAGCCGGTATAGGCACAGCCATTATGTTTTCAAACTCACTGGGCTGCTTCCAGTAAAGCAGCATCCGGGTGTCAATTATGCGCGCCAGCCACTGCATTTGAACGGTAAGCTCTTCGGCGTTTTCTTTTATCAGGCTCATGTCCATTCAACATATAAAAAGTTATCCATCCATGGTGCTTTGATCATGCCGATGGTCCAGGGTAATGTTTGCAACAATACGTCATATCCACGCTGTTCCACGCGCAGATTCCAGGCGTCGTCCATATAAACCAGCGAGCCATTACGCTGCAGAAACGACCCTCTGAAACCCTCGATACTGGTATTTTTAAGTTTTTCCCAGGCATTCAGGACGGCGTTGAGCATTCCTTCCGACACTTCCTGCTCATATTGGGTCACTTCAATATTCAGTGGTACAGGTTCTTCCACAGGCACATTACAAAGTATTTTATTCAACACCAACTGATGTTCGGGGCTACCTGTAGCGCCTGTAACCACGTACTGCAGCAGGTGCACAGCCCTCATTTGTTTTTCAACATCTATAAATTTTCCTCCCTCTACCAACCCAAGCCTCGTAAAATAAACCGACAAAAACGGGTTGAGCAATACCAATCCGGCATTACCGATGTAAATGGCATTTTTGTCGTCGGCTAATAGGGTTTTGGCCTGCTCCTTTTCAGCAGCTTCAGCCTGCTTTCGCCCTTTGTCGAGCTCTTCTTTTATTTGTTTTGAATCTGGTTTTATCCGGACGCTGGGCTGGTCAGCAGCAATTGTGCGTTGCCTTGTCATTTCACGGGACCTGGTCAGCTGCTTTTCGGCTGCAACACGACTTTCCTGTATCTTTCTATGAGCCCGCAATTGCCCGGCAACTTGCGGTAACCACTTAATAGAATCAGCTTTATTGTCCGAAACGGCTCTGGTGATCACTTCTGAAACCATATGATACAATGCATTATTCCGGGATAAGATAAATGCAAAAAATGCTTTCAAATAGTCGGCACGACTATGAACAGAAATGTGTCCGCCAAGTATCATCAGGTTAAATTCGTTGAATAAACGGTTCCACTCATCCCGCATTAGCGTGTCGGCAATAGAAACTTTCATGAACTGACGAAACTCAGAAAGCCAGCTAACCTCTTCCCTCCCGCCTAAAGTACCTGCATGTGTTTCAGCTATTTCCATAAGGGCATTATCGCTTGAATTAGCAGCAATATGTCTAATCATGCCGGGCCTTTTTAGGAGCGTGAGGATAAAATCACCATGCTTCCTGGGCGCAGCAAGGAAAGGCGCCAAAAGCTCAGATAATCGCTCACTTGACACAGCGCCAGAAATAGAGGCTTGTTTAATATAAGCAATAGCATCTGCCTCAGCGTAGGGCTTTAGCAGGCCGGCGATGCGCGAACCGGCCACGTTCCCCGGCAGAGCAAAGCTATCATGCAACGCCATTCTTGCAGCTGGATGATGGCGGGTTTGCGCCAGGAGCTGATCCAACGCAGCAGGCTTTTCGTAATAAAGCAGCGTCAGCATGTATTTGAGTACCTCATGGATGTCAAATTGTTCAAGATAGAACGGCAATTCGCCATAAGTCAGGAAGTCTTCCAATAGCTTCAGCACATTGCGGGTACGTTCGTCTTTTGAAAGCTGCCCTCTCGTATGATCCTGTTCTGCTATTGTTTGGCCGATATCAACCGTAGACACGCTACTACTGGTATTTGTACCAGCGAAAGCCGTCATCTGAAGCTTATTGGCTTTTTGTAGCAATTGCTGGAGACTTGTCACGTCCCGATCGCCAAAATGTGACAGTAGTAGCTTTATTTTTGCTTCTAACTGTTCACGCTCTTCAGCAGTGATGTTCCCCGATAGCTTTTGGTTCACCAGGAAATCAAGTAGTCGTAATAATTCATGCGAGGCACGCGGAAGTGGGTTTTGGTCATACTGAACCGTGAATAACCATTCGATCAGCATCTCCTGGTCCCTATAGGTTAGCGAATCCAAGCTGACGTATTTATTTATTTTTACCAGCTTGTCCAGCACTTTTCTGTAATCCTCTCTTTTGGCCGTGGTAAACAACTTACGCAATAAAGCTATCAATTTGGGTGCGGTGTCGGCACTGCGTTGCGCCGAATAGTCCAAAGCCGTCTGCAAAAATGCTCGCTGATCAAATGAACGATATTGGCCATCGATCAGCACATTCCAAGTCATCAGCAATAAGTCTCTATGCGCGCCAAGCATGCTCTCCGGCATTTCATCTCCGCCTAGTATGATCGCTGCGAGAAAATATTCATACAATTCGGCTGCCTTGTTTCCCTGGGGATAAAGCTCGAAGAGGTTAATGACCAGGTCAAACGGTACCTGGTATATTACCCGCTGCTGGGTTTTAGCCGATGCTCCGGCAAATCTTAACAGCAACGCTGCATCAGCTGGACTGGTGGCAAGCAAATGCCTAAATATGGCAGCTGCGTCCCAACTGAAGTATTTGCTTCCCCACCATGGGATATTCCCGTAGGTGAGCCAATGGAGCAATACATCTCTGAGCAAGGCTATCCCGCGTTCCCGGTTGATGTTGTCCTGTTTGGCAGGCGCACTATCGCCTTTCAAAAGAACTGCATCGCCTTCCAATTTCAATTGCGTATTCTTATCATCCTTGATCAGGTCGGTAAGCAGCCTGAAAAGAGGCACATACAATACACTGTCCTGATGTAGCTGGCCGATGCTTTGAACAAAATATGCCAGTATATCCGAATAGGCCACGTTATAGTTTTGGGCAAGAGCCTTAATGTTGCTTGCCAGGAACATACGTTCGTTAAATTCAGATCCCCTTTGTTCGAGCAGGAATTTGAGCACGATATCCCATACCGTTTTCCTGAAATCAACATTCCCGGTTTGAATGATGGCCTTTTTTACATGGAGGCTTTGCACATTGTCTACGTAATCGATGATAAATGAGGCTCCGGAAGGTTCCAACGCCCGCACTACAGCTATTACGGCCTCATCACTAAAGGTACCGGTGATGCGCATCCGCACAGCCTCATTTTGCCCGATATCGGCGATCATCTTTGCCAAAGTTTCTGGTACCTTGCGGGTCAATTCCAGTAGTAATTGTGTAAGACCCTCTGCTGAAAATGGCTCGGCCCACCAGGGTAAACTGCCAAACAGCAGGTAATATCTTACCAGCTCCAAATCGCTACTCACTTTTTCATCAGCATTACTGGAAATGTTTTGCAAAGCAGGTTGCTGTATGCCTGCAAGTTCTTCGGAGAAAAGCTCCTTAATAATCATCGCGAGATGGCTGTTTTGCACCATCACTTCCCTATTATTATTCAACGTACCTGCCAGCAGGGCCAAAAGTTGTGTGTAATCTCTGTTGTAATGTTGGGCCATCTGCGCGATGGTGGATTGTATAAAGGCCTTTTGGTTAAAAGACGTTCCCCTGTCGACTAGCAGATAAGTAAGTATAAAAAGCCACAAAGCTTTTTCAAACTCATCGTTTGGCGCGCTTTCTATCAGTTCATCCTTGCGGTGAATTTCTGTTACCGATGCATGGTAATCAAAGATGAATTCAGCCTCGTTGGGTTCCAGTAAAGCGATGATGCCGCGTACAATACCATCGTTAAATTGATGAACCATACGCCTGCGTACATAGTCATATTTCCCCGCGACCAGTATAAGTTCTTTCAGTGCAACTGCATTATTCGCGAGCACATATTCGGCAAGCATTACCGGGTCTGTCGCCAGCTCGTCGGTTGCCCACCATGGCATCGTACCCGTCAGCAAAAAAAACCGGAGCAATTCGATTCGGCGACCTTCCTGCGTTTTGATTTCGGGCTCGGCGTCGGTTGCTTCGGTATACCTGTTTTGTGCCAGCGAAATGCTTTCTCTTATCACTTTTTCAAGTTCCGTCAGCACCTTTTCAGGAAGCTCGCTGTTCAGCTGATTAAAGCTTATACTGCCAATATCAATATGAATATCCTCCAGAACAAACGTAATGTCATCCGGGACCAGGCTGTCGAAAAGATATTCCATGCGTGGCAGCAACTGCCTGTTGAAGATATCGCTTATCTTATCCTGCAGTTCATACGATCTGCCCGCATCAGAAAATTCGATATCGAAAACATGATGTTGGATAATATGCTGCATGATCTCCGTTTAATGCTTTGCGGGAACCGACCTGTTATTTCAATAATTTTATAAGCTGCGAAGCCTTGTCGTAATTATTCCCGGTTTTAAGACCGTCCTTCCATTCCGGGTAATTATCTTCAAATCGCTTCATCGTATCAATATCCAGCCACTTAAGCCGCACTTTTACGTTTGCGGGTGCGTGGTACCAGAACAAACTTTCGGCAAACGCCCTGAACCGGTTGTCCTGGAACCTGGCCGGCCACTCAGGGAGCACAATGCTGATATTGAAGCTAAAGAAATCTTCCGGTATCACTTCATCACCCTCACCTTTGACAACCATTTCCAGGCGCGGGTGCGTTTGTTTACCGTATTGCCTGATCGTGCTAAATATGTGTTCGAGATAACGGAAATGAGCACCAGTACTTTCGCCGGTTTTTACGAGTGCCGATAAAGTCTTCATCAAGGCTGCCCCTACCTCATCTGCCAGCACTGTAGCAGCTCTTTTTTGCTGATGGGCGGTTTCCGTGATCTGGTCCGTCGTGGCCCGAATTTGGTTAAGCAGCCTGATATACCCATTGTGCAACGAGGTTTTTTGATCATCAGGTACCCAGGTAACATTTTTCTTTTTATAGTCGGCATCTATTCCCGACCATTTTTGCGCCAACGTCTTTGTGCGGTCAGCAGTTTCTTTTATCCCCTGCGCGACCTCATTGTTTCGGGTAGCAATTTTTTTATCATCATCATTTGTGGCCTTGTCCAATTCGGCAGCAACATTTTTTAGAAGAATAACCGCTTCTCTGGAAAGGCCCTCTGCCTTTTTTAACACATCGGCACTTCCAAAGCCTTTAACAACGGCTTCCCTGGCATATTGCAATAGTTCCAGACTCTCATCAGCAATCGCCTGGCTGCGGTGTGCATTTAGAAGAGCATTCTCATTGTTAAATTGCAGCAGCGCGGATACGGCTTTTTCCCTTCCGTCGAAATCGAGCCACGCGCGATTTTCGAGCAAAAGTCTCTCTTTCCCCTCGTGCAGTTCATACAATCTAAAGCCAAAAGCTTTAACATCAGCACCTGGCCGCAATAACAGGTGCTCGACAACATAAAAACCTTCTGAATTTATACTCAGATCCGCAATTTTCTTTACCAGGTATTTTAATGTGCCGATATTGGGCACATGGCCTTTGGGATAGCGGGCAACAATGCTCCACTGCTTATCATTCGGCTCTTTGAACAATATCAAATGCTCCGTTTCAAGAAAAGGGTCGGGTCCAATGCGGTAATTGTTAATATTTGCTGCATTCTTCAAAACAGATATACCCCGGTTCATAAATACAAATGAATCGCCCTGGTTACTTTCGGCTCCAGCGAGTTCTCCATTCTCGATCAGCTGGCTCATGTTGCTTTTATTCAATACCAGCAACTGCATTTCCGTCCCCCATTCAGTATTACTATCATTGCTGTCCGCATCCGGTTCGCCGTTTACTTCTCGCGCCTTATCCGGATAGCTTTTATCTGATCGTATCTTTTCGAACACCGATGTCAGCGGCTCATTACTTTTTCTTGTTATGTGAAGCAATCGCGCCATCTTTTTTCCAAAGTTGAATTCCTTATCCTCATCGGCCAGGTAGTTAAAACCTCTTACCCGGTTGTAATTCATCCGGTCAAAATCCTTAAGCACCTGCGATTTCCATTTTATTTCAGGACTGATTCGATCCTTTTTTTCGCCCGGATGATAAAGCGATTCATAAAGATCGACCGGGTAAGTGATGACCATTTCGTTGAACCGTGCCAGGAGATGGTCCATAATGCGATTTTTTCTCTGATCAAAAATGGTATCCGATTCGAGAATACGTTCGATCGCCTGCACATACGGATTGGCTTTATCGGCGACAAATGCATCCCAGGTTGGATATTGCTGCTTTTTGAAGCCAGCCAAAATGCTTTGCACATTTGGCACATTGTACAAAGGCCCGGCAAAATAGGTCATGCGGGATTTGCCGGCGCTGTTTGAGAAAAACTCGCTGACATGATCAAGCTGAGCCAGGTAATTAGCCAATATCTGTTCGGCGAACATCAGGTAAGCCTTCAATTGTTTGGCCTGACCTTTTCTTTCTTCTGTTGCTGAAGCCGGCATTCCCTCTTCCTTTATCCCATATACTAGTGGGAAATAATTTTGGATCGAATAGTATTTGGAAGTATCGCGATATTTACCCTTTAGGAGCCGGCGGGTTTCGTAGTAAGCTTTTACAAAATTACGGTATTCTGCCTCGATCATCTTTTGCAACAGATCGGTAAAGAGCGTCTTCTTCACCATCAGTTGATATCTGTCGATGTACAGGTTGATGGCCAATGCCGACTTATCGTCCAGGTCCAGAAAAGCAAACTCAGATTCATCAAGCGCAAGCGATTTACTGAAACTGTCGCTCCCTGCCTTTCCTATGACCAAATTCCTGACCAGCACAACGCCGCTAATGCCCGATATGGCTTCTATCATATCCGATGCTTCAATGGTATGTTGTCCCCCCCTTAGCCATTTGTCATCAATAAGACCATTGTGCAAAAAAGGACCACAATATATCTTGTCGACAGGATATCCACGCTTAGTCATTTCAAGTTCTGTCAGGTACTTTACCGGCCTGTTAACCGTGTTTTCCAATACGCGATAAATTTCTGCCAGCACTTGTTCAGCGCCAACTCCGGCCTGTATCTGTATTTCCGCCCTGATAGAAATACACATGGGTTTAAGCACCACAACTCCATCAAAAATATCCTCGCAGACATTCCTTTTTGAAACGAAACTTGCTTTTACAGCATCCTGTATACTCTTTTCGGCATTCTCGATTTCGCCTGCAATCCATTTTTTTGAAAAGAGCTTGTTTACCTGCACCACTATCTTATACAGGCCAAGCATGGTGTTAGCGCCCGACGAAGAAATAACGGGTGTGAGCCATGCATTATCTAAAAGCAAAATGCCGTTTTTATCCTTCACGTCGTCAATTATGGCTTTTCGGAAATCCATAATGGTGACGGGATTAGTGGTAAGTATGTTTTGTTTTTGGAAAAAGGAGTTATCGCTGTAGTCAATATTGCCTTTCTTATCTGCCAGTAAGTCGGTAATATCAAAATCCGTTTGGTATGCGAGGTCGGTCAGTGCATAGCATAGCGCCTCTAACATGGTTACGCCCGGATCATGCAGGTTGTAATCGGTCCAGGTATCGCCCGCCATTTTTTGAATAAGCGCTATCCCATGGGCTCTGAGCGAGTCAAAATCCAGCGGTAATTCGTGAGAATCGCTTATATCATCAATAGCAGGGTTTATCATTTGGCTATGTTGTCTCTGTAGTAGTATTCGCCGCTCAGAAAGAGTTCATCATCCCAAAGCCTGGTCACTGTATAATAAATCATTACACCGTCGCCATAATTGGAATTGGTTTTAAGCTCCAGGCTGTAAGTTTTCTTTTGGGGGTCGTCGGTCCAGCGCAAATTGAGTTTATTCCAACAAAAGCCGTAGTGTGCATTGGTTTTGCGTATTTTTCCTCCCTTGCGCCCAAACACACTCAAGGCGATGGCATGCATGATCGCAAATTTGGCTGGGTCCTTGCCTGTTTTGCCGGTCCTGGCCACGATTTCAAAAGCTTGTCCATTTTTCAGGTCCGAAATAATGGGGTGCCAAATGCCGTCAGCCTTTACCTGGCCCGATTTGTAGGTACCTATGCGCCCCTTCATACCCACAAAGCCGTCAATATCAACCTTGTATTTGGGGTCGCATTCTTTACCAACGCCCAGTTTGCCG
>JAICXZ010000315.1 GCA_025934475.1 Mucilaginibacter sp.
ATATTATCGGCTACCTGATCCCGCTGGTTATCATTACGCTGGTGTTCCAGTTGGTGGCGATCTGGGGATTGAAAAGAAAAAACTTAATCTGACCAATCGGGTTTAACGATTGGAGTATTTAATTACATTTGATTTATAAACGATTATCACACGGATGATGGAAACCGCTGAATTGAAAGAAAAGCTAAAAAGCCAAATTATACTATTTTTAAACCTTACCGATCTGACTACTGCCGACATTAAAGACGATGAACCTCTATTTGGAGATGGCCTCGGCCTCGATTCAATCGATTCGCTCGAACTGATCGTCTTGCTCAAACGCGAATATGGTATCGATATCAAAGACCATAAAATTGGTCGTAAGGTATTGGTAGACGTGAATACTATGGTGGATTATATCCAGGAGCATGGGAAGGCGAAGGCTTAGTGATTGGTTAACTTGTGGTTACTTAACTTGTTGGTCCGTGAGTTATTGTTTTATTAGTTCCTGCTTTTAGGCACAAGTAAAATTTCGATGAAATTGATCAAAAACATTTGGATTCGACTGATCCTCAGTTTAGTTGGCGGTGGAATGACTAACGAGATTGTATTCCTTTGCAGCGGCGATCCTTATCGGCATCGATCAGTAAATGAACCCAATTTTACCATTCTTTACGCAATAATTATTTTTCTCATCCTGACAGCTATTGTCAACCGATTGGGAAAGAATCGGGTGGCCTAACGATTTGTCTCGTCACAACTATCCGCTACAACTTAAGCATTCGCTAAAATCTAAATAGCCGACACCAACATCAGTGAGTGATATTTGCCCTGGTAATGATTGTAGATCAATACAGTCTTTTGAATATCCACTGGCGAATCGCGTTCATAAACAACTTCTGGGACTTCACACCGCTTCAAAATATTGGCGGCCAGCCAAAGTGCAAAGGACGATGATACCGGATATTCGCCGCAGAGGTGTTTGTAGTTGGCGATGGCATTATGAATAAACAAATCAGAAATTAAAGGCTGATAAATCGCATCGTTTTTGATATCTCCATTTTTACCGGTTATTACTAAATCAACATCAGCAGGATTCAAACCATTATCGGCTAAAAATGAGCTGATCGATTCCGCAATATTTTGAGGTTGGTATAATACCTTTATAGCCGTTAGTTCGGCTAGATTATCTGCGGAAGGTTCATCATTCAACAGAAAGAATGCACATCCCTCTCCTCCAATAGTACCCTTTGACTCCGTTTTAAATAGTTCGAGATTCGAGATTGGCCAGCGTTTAAAAAGGCCCAGTCGGGTAAGTACTTTAAAGCTGACATCTACCATCTCTTCGGTACCGCCTACCAGTACATTCTTAGTTTCCTGCTCTTTAAGCAGCATCACCCCATCGAGCAATGCACTCTCAAAAGATATACCCTTGTGAACAAATGTGTTGTTATATGCATGGCATTGCAGCGAAAGCGCTACTTGTGCAGCGACGGTATTGTGGGTTGATTGAATAAATGCAGTAGGAGGCAGCATTTCTTCGTTATCGTCCACCAGGCGATTCATAAAGGTCACCGTGTCGGTCATACAACCAAATGCTGTTCCGGTAACTATGGCACCTGGCATTTTCACGTCTGCCTGTTTTAGACATTCAAGGGCAGCGGCTACACCGCGCTTTACAACGGGACTCATTCGGCGAACGGCCTTTGGATCGAAATATTCTTTATAATCGGGCTCAATGATGGTAAGGCGCGTTCCGACGTATTCCGTTATATCGTCTAGAAACCCATCGTTTTTAAACGTTTTTTGGGCGGAAATACATGCTGCTGACCGGATAAACACTTTCATATTAAACAGCCGAAAAAATTAAAGATGTACAATTACCGCCAAAACCAAACGAATTCGACATCACGTGTTTGATATGCTGATTCTTCATAAACCTGGTCTCGGGTTTAAAAGACAACTCGCTCATTTGGGTTTCAAAACGCAGGTTAGGATAGATAATTTGGTTTTTAATCGCGAGTACCGAAAACACCGCTTCAACACCTCCACTCGCGCCCAAAGTATGCCCGGTGAAAGATTTGGTGGAGCTTACAGGGGGATATTCAGGATCAAACAGGCGTTTAATCGCGGTGCCTTCCGCACTGTCGTTATTTAGAGTACCGGTACCATGCAGATTGATATAGTCGATGTCCGAAGGTTGCAAACCTGCTTTATCCAAAGCGCCTTTCATAGCCATATAAGAGCCCGTGCCGTCTGGCGATGAAGCCGTTTGATGGTAGGCATCATTACTGTTATTGTATCCGCTGATAACGCAATAAGGCTGTTTGGCCAGCATACTCCTCACCTTGTCCGAAACCATGACAACATAGCCCGCACCTTCGCCTAGATTGAGGCCGGCGCGGTTTTCATCGAACGGTTTGCAAAACTCTTTATCCAAAATCATCAGGGTGTTAAAGCCGTTCAGGGTTAGTTTGGTCAATGAATCGACACCGCCCGCAACCACCACATCCAGCATATCATTCCTGATTAGCCTTGCGCCATAAAATATCGAATTGGCGGATGATGAGCAGGCTGTACTGACGGTTGTAATAAAATCACCAATACCCAGTTGATCGGCCACAATCTCGGTCATGCTTCCGCATTCGTGATCAAATATATTCCGCAGCTTTCCTTTGTTGTCATCTGCGTGAAACTGAACGTAAAAATCTTCGCTCTTATCCATGCCGCCAACGGTATTGGCCGAAACAAACCCAACGCGGAGAGAGTTTAGGTTCGGAATCCCGGCATCATCCAGTGCTTCCCGGGCCGCAACGTAGCTCAATAAAGCCGTGCGGCTGCTTCGCTCCGGCAAGCCCGTCGTGGCCACCAGTTGTTCGTTGGATAGCTTAACCTCCGCTACCGGAAGCTGGCCCTTATGGATAGTGTTGAGGGTAGTAATATCGCCCATGCCAGCCTTTGCCTGCTCAAACGAAGCCAAATGCTCCGCTACGTTATTTCCGATACCGGAAATAACGCCCAAACCAACTATGTATACCGGAGCGCTCATATTCAATTATTCATTCACAGAGACGCGAATGCATCGCGTCTCTACTTGTTAAAAACATTGTTCATATTTCCGGATGAAAACACAACTGATGATCCGTTGGTTTTCTTCTCCACCAGGAAAAATACGGCCTTATATTCCTGTTCTAAAAAATCGGCCCAGCCGCAGATGCAAGCGTCCAAAATATCATTATCCACCAAATAATTTACCTGGTTCGCGATAAAATCTGCGTCAAAATTCTGTTGTATATAAAAGGCATGTTCCCCTTTAAATCCATTGCGAATACATATCTCGCCTATAACAATATTGGGTAAAGTATAAACGAATAAAGAGGGGCTTGCTATATCTTTTACCGAATCCCAGTATTTGATATCATCGTCCAGGCTCGAGTTTTTGTTGGCCAACACTAACCCAACTTTTTCGGGTTGGTATTGTTCTTTATTAAAAGAATTTTTCAGCAATATCTCAGAGGTCAACAAACCCAGTTTTCCCAGGTTGTCCATCTTGTAAAACTTTGGATAACTAACCTGGAAGTGCTGGTACACTGAAACCATGAACGCGGCAGCATTAGCGCCATCATTTTCGAAAAGACGTTCACCATCTTTCAAAACAACACCTTTGCTAATCGCGCAACTACTTGTTATATATTTTTCTGCCGACAATGTTGTAAAATGCCTTTCGTCCAAAAATAACCGATTATTTGCCAAAAACTACAGCGGCATTACAACCGCCAAAACCCGAGGCTGTTTTAAGAATATTTTTCGCCGATAATCTCACTGGCTGAGCACTAACATTGACCGGCCGCGTTACACCTTGCTCTTCAAAGCCTGGAGTCGGAAAGAAAATATCTTCTTTCATCGATTGCAGAGAAATGATGGATTCGATCAGTCCGGCCGCGCCCAGCGTATGCCCATAGTAGCCTTTCAAACTATTTAGTGGCACGCTTTCCAATCCTGATAAAGAGATCGCATTAGCCTCCATCTCATCGTTATAAACTGTTGCTGTTCCATGGGCCGAGATAAAATCAATGTCACCGGCCGAAAGATTCGCGTCCTTAAGCGACTGCTCAATTGCATAAGCCAATTCCTTCCCGGTGCGTGACGGCCCGGAGATATGATTAGCGTCGTTGCTTATACCTCCGCCTAACACCTTGATATTTCCGCTATATTCCTGGTTGGATGAAAGTATGATGGTTCCTGCACCCTCGCCCAAATTCAAACCGTCCCTGCTTTTATCAAATGGCCGGCAAACCTCAGGGCTCAAAGCCTGGAACGAACGGAAGCCTGACAGCACGAATTCTGATATTACGTCGGCACCGACTATTACTGCATTTTCATATTGCCCCGATTTGATCAAACGCATACCCGCGATGATCGCCATCACTCCCGAGACACAGGCATTAGAAATGATAACTGGCTCATTTACGAAGCCAAAATGTTCGGCTATTAATTTTGCTGAGGCAGATAGTGCGATCCTTTGTTGTAATTCCGGTGTATTTTTTCCCGTTTCGAGCAGACTGACGTTCCCCTTGGTAGATGAGATGATCAGTACCGTTTTTTCATCGGACAGATCCAATCCACTTTGATTCAATGCCTCGTTGATGGACACGATCGCCAAACTTTCAAATTTGGTGTAGTTCGGGTCATCGGCAAATGAATCGTCATCAAATAAAGCAGCAAAGTATGCTTGCGTACTGTGTTGATGTTGCTTTACCCCGGAAAGATTTTGTTTAAGGTTCGCGAAGTTTTCCGCAGTTGTTTTTCCAAGCGGCGCAAATACGTTATCAGCAATTATATAAACACTTTGTCCGGACATGCTCTATCATTCCTGCATAACCATTTTTTTATTTTTCGTTGCTGGATGCCCCAAATTGGGGTCAATTGCTTACCCGCAATTTACTTAGCAAGATGAATAAAGTTCTCCGAATTCTCGAGGAAATCTTTTACAAGGTTCATATCCTTATAACGTGCCTTATCCTCCACAAATTTCGGGAACACGGGACGCACCTTGTCGTAAAGCGCTTTG
>JAICXZ010000838.1 GCA_025934475.1 Mucilaginibacter sp.
GCCCGTCAGGTACTGATGCCATCAAAACTTAACTTGCAATTGCAAAATGGCTTAAATATTTGCAGTCGCATCATATTCCGCGGTCAGGATTTTGGCAAACATAACGGCGTTTGGGAAAATGACCTGGGGAAAAGCAAGAATGTCATAGACAATTATAGCCAGTTGACGCTGCATTTGCAGGAAGTGGAAAGTAAGCTGTTATTCGACGTTATCTTCAGGGCTTACAACGATGGGGTTGCTTTCAGATACCGTTTTTACAAACAAACCGGGATCGATACCCTTAAAATACAGTCAGAAACCGATCAATTTATTTTTGCTGAAGATTATGAGGCTTTTATGGGGCATCATCAGGGATACAAATTCCAGGGGCCACAAGAGTGGGAATTTGAAGACAGAAAGCTTAGCAGTATAAAGCGCGATTCGGTAATCGGGTTGCCTTTAGTGGTCAAAACACCGGCGGCATGGGTTGCAGTTGCTGAGGCAGACCTTTTAGATTGGGCAGGTATGTGGATCAATGCCGGTGCCGACGAGAAAGGAAAAGGAGTTACTTTGATCTCTTCGCTGGCTCCGCATCTCCAAAAAAGTGGATGTGTTGATGTCGCCGTCCCACATTCGTCGCCATGGCGTGTGCTGATGATCGGGCGGACTCCAGGTAAATTGATCGAAAGTAATATTATATCGAATTTAAGCACCCCATCCAGTATAGGCAAAGCATCGTGGGTAAAACCAGGTATTATGGCCTGGGATCATTGGTGGTCTGGAGGGGTGAAAATGAATACGGCAACTATAAAGCAGTATATCCAGCTTGCCGCCGACATGCATTGGCCCTATCAGTTGATAGATTGGCAATGTTACGGTCAGTTTAATAATCCAAACGCCGATATTACCAAAGTGACGCCGGAAGTTGATATGGATGAGGTATTAAAGTTTGCAAAAGAACATGGTGTCCGGTTATGGGTTTGGTTGCATTGGACCGATGTGGCGCGAAACAACGCCTACGAGAAAGCATTCGCCCTGTACGAGAAGTGGGGGCTGGCCGGTGTCAAAATCGATTTTATGGAGCGTGACGATCAGGAAATGGTAAACTGGTACGAAACTATAACCAAATGTGCGGCCGCGCATCATTTGATGGTTAATTTTCACGGCGCTTACAAGCCGACCGGGTTAGACAGGACCTACCCAAACCAGGTGACAAGAGAAGGTGTTATGGGTAACGAATATAATATCTGGAGCCGCAATATCGACGCACAACACAAGCTAACACTTCCATTCACGCGGTTTTTAACGGGCCCCGCGGACTTTACACCGGGCGGGTTTCTTAACCGTCAGCCTGACGTTTTTCGGGCAAATACCGGCATTACCGAAGTTCAGGGAACCCGGGCGGCCCAATTGGCATTATTTGTAATTTACAATAGTCCCGTTACAGTTGCCTGCGATCAGCCGGAGCATTACTACAATCAACCAGGTGCCGACTTCCTTAAAATAGTACCCACGACCTGGGACGAAACGCGGGTGCTGCAAGGACAGATTGGCAATTACCTGGTAGAGGCAAGGAAGAAGAATGAAGACTGGTTTATAGGCGGAATGACGGACGAA
>JAICXZ010000772.1 GCA_025934475.1 Mucilaginibacter sp.
AAGCGGTGTCTAAATGCCGCGCGTATAAATTGAGGCTAAAGCCATCCCATTATTACAAACTTAACCGTTGGCTGAAGCCCAACGGCAATGAATAAAAAAATCAATATTTAAATTCATTGCCGTCCAATTTATATTGAAGTTATCGCCGGTAAATTTTATCAAATGGACCTTTTATAAACAGATGTTGTGCAACAGCCACTTTATGGGACGGAAGAAAGAAGAAACAAAAAGGCTTTAGCCAAAATCGCCGATAAACTTTAAAGGCGATTCCATTGGCGAGAAGCTGCGATAAAAACAAAAAAGCCCGCACCGGAATCCGGTACGGGCTGACATTTATAAGATCAGTTAATGTGTGCTTTTTGTTATGGTCTTTTTAACGAGTTTATGGCGGTGTCAGGTTTCATTACATTATGAACTTTTTCAACTACGATCGTTTTTGGCAGATCAAACTTCTCAGTCTTTTTAATATCTGACGAAGATGCGCCAATTTTCACCTCATATTTCCCGGCCTCGCTTACCCACGCCGATCTTGCTTCATCAAATGATTCGAGGTCTTTTGGGGTCAGCGTAAAGCTCAGCGTCTGAGACTCTTTCGGGCGCAGGGTTTTGGTTTTGCCATAAGCTCTCAATTCCTCAGCCGGTTTCTCCATATTGATAACAGGAGCACTAACATACAGTTCTACCACCTCGCGGCCTGCTACATCACCAGTGTTTGTGACTTTAACTGTTGCCGTCACAGAACCATTAAATGTTTTGGAGCTCAGTTTCAAATCGCTGTATTTGAATTTGGTGTAAGATAACCCGTAGCCAAACGGATAAGCAGGTTTTACGCCGAAAGTATTATAGTAACGATAGCCAACATAAATGCCTTCCTCGTAGGTCACCTTGGCAGGGCGGCCCCTCATCGGATTTGGCTTTTCACCAGCTGGTAACGGCAATTCTTTCCCAGGGAAGTTTTTAGCTGTTGGCTCATCGTCATAGCTCATTGGGAACGTGGTAGCCAGCTTTCCTGATGGATTCACCTTTCCGCTCAGCACATCGGTGATAGCGTTACCTGCCTCAAGGCCCGGCTGCCATGCCAGCAGGATGCCGTCTACTTCATCACGCCAGCTGGCGGTTTCTATCACGCCACCAATATTGAGCACGACAATAACTTTTTTGCCTTTCCCATGGAATGCATCCGAAATGTTTTTGACGAGTGCTTTTTCAGAATCCGTCAGGTTAAAATCGTTCTCTACTTTACGATCTGCGCCTTCGCCGGCATTTCTGCCGAGCGTAATGATAGCTTCATCCGCATAGTCGGCTTCCTGGCTCAGCATATCAGGAGCAATAGCCATCTGCGGGATCGGCGGCGGCAGCATAAAGAATGACATCGCCGATTTTGGCTGTTTTGCTTTGGCTTCACTGATATAAGCTTCATAAGCGTTTTTCAGATTGACGCCCGTCAGGTACCCGCCGTTGGTCAGACCTTGAACCAGCGAAATAGTGTAAGCTTTATTTACGTTACCACTTCCGGTACCTCCCGCAATCGGGTCGTAAGAAGTGTTGCCGAACAGGGCGATCTTTTTGCCTTTCAATGGCAAAGCTTTGTCGTCATCCTTTAATAATATCATACCCTGAGCTGCGGCCATGCGTGATACTGCAGCATGCTTCTTCAGATCGGGAGCATCAGAATATTTATATTTTTTAAACTCGGGCGATTTCAGGACGATGTTTAATATCCGTTCCACATTCGCGTCCAATTGTTTCGGGGTTATCTTACCTGCCTTTACCGCATCAACAATAGCCTGGCTTTGTTGGGGATTCCCCGGCATCAGCAAATCGTTGCCTGCATTCATCTGCGCAACAGCATCGCGGCCGCCGAACCAGTCGGTCATCACCAATCCTTTGTAATTCCACTCCCCTTTCAGGACGGTGGTCAAAAGGTCGCGCCGCTGGGAGGTGTAAGTACCATTTACTTTATTGTATGATGACATTACCGTCCAGGGATGGGAGCCCTTGATCGCTATCTCGAAATTTTTCAAATAAATCTCGCGCAGTGCACGCTGGCTGATGGTTTCGTTAATGCTGCTGCGATCGGTCTCCTCGTTATTAGCAACGAAATGCTTGACCGAAGTACCAACTCCCTGCGATTGAATACCATTGATAATGGCGGCAGCTGTGGTACCGCTTACCAGCGGATCTTCGGAGAAATACTCGAAGTTACGGCCGCCCAGTGGGTTTCGATGGATATTGACACCGGGGCCCAATATCACATCAACGCCATATTCGCGGATCTCATTACCAAATGATTCGCCAACCTTGTGCACCAGGGCCGGATCCCACGAAGAGGCTAGCAAAGTTCCTACAGGAAAAG
>JAICXZ010000008.1 GCA_025934475.1 Mucilaginibacter sp.
ACAAAACGCGAATATTCGGTAAGGGAATTACAGTAACGGCCAGGCAGCACTTTCAGGGCATCAGCATCCATGAGGAGATTTATTGATTGGCACAAAAATACGGATTTGTTGGAAGGTTGTAAAGTTGGAAGGTTGAAAGGTTACGGTTATTCGGTATCTTAGGGCGACTTAAACTGTTCGCATGAAATACATTTTCTACGCTGTTCTATTTGTTTTTTTATTGGAAGGCTGCCACTCAACTATAAACAAAGATAGGCAAGTGGACAATGCCGCGGTTGTTAAACCGAAAACCACCATCAACCCGCTGGCTCAAAAGTTTGAGCCATTTTTAAAAGGTGTATGGATACCCAGCAAATATATCGCCGATATTGAAAGAACAAAATCTCCGCTCGCTTCACAACTGGCTGAGGTGTCTTGTTTCTATGTTTCGGCGCTACCTTCAAACAATGACAGTCTCCATATTGGTTATAGCCTCGGCAATCATGAGGGAGCTGATTTTATACTTTTTCTAAAACAAGGACAGAACCTGACATCTTTGAAAACAAGCTTAGTTGACTATGACACTAGGAGCAATTTCTATGACTTAGGATATAAAATAAAAGATGGGGATACCTCCCTTTTCATTTACCACTACAATAAGCAGAACAAGTTATTAGATAGTGTCGGGTATACCCGCGTGGCTAACAGGGCTACCGATGAAAATGATGTGGCGTGGGGAATTCAATTTATAACCAATAAAAAGCTGATGGCAGGCAGATACGCAGCCATTGACAGTTTGGGAAGCAGCATGGATATTAATTTCACAAATGAAGGAAAAGTATCGGGATTTCATGAGTTCAAAAATTATGAGGTTCTGACTGATTTTTCATCTGGAATTGAGGATAATATGGACCAGGTTGGTTTTTATCAATCTGATATGGGGAAAGCCCAATGGTTTGCCTATAAATTTAATCTTGATACCTTGAATTTATATGAAGCATTAAAAAATGATAAGAACGATAGCATATCACAGGGCAAATTGAAATACAAACTCGTCAAACAAAAATAATCCATGCCCCAGCCGCTCCGATTCAAATACAGTCTCAACTCAGCCCTCCTCGGTATCCTGATGCCTTTGGTATTTGGAGCTATAACATGGAACAACTTGCTGGCTTCGTACCATTATCACCTGATACTAGGCATACTCATCATTGTCACCTGCGACCTGATATTCTTATCCTACCTCGTTTTTGCGTTTACCAAACGGTTAATGCCGGCGTTGCAAAATAAAATAGCACTCGAACTCAACGAACAGGGCATTACCGATTACATCCGCAACATCGTGATCGAATGGAGCTATGTGCAGGATTTGACTCATGAATATGGTCGCAATTCGTCAAAGATCATCGTCAAACTAAACGCCGAAACCGAATACGGCACCGAAGTGGTCATACGCTTACGTTGGGTTAAAGGCAAGGACCGGGAGATATTTGATGCGGCTTATGATTATTTTGCAGAGATAAACAGGCTGAGTTAAATAATTCGTAAATTTGGATAATGAGCACCCAATTCATAACGAACGAAAAAGGCCAAAAGACAGCGGTAATTGTACCTATCGCTGAATATGAAGATCTTTTACATCAGCATCATATAGATCTGGAGCTTACTGATGAATATAAATCAATGATCGACTCGATGATCGGGGAGGAAGAAAATGGTACTGCCAAATACGTATCTGCGCAAAACATCAAAGACCGTTTTCAGCGAAAATGACCTATGATTTTATTTTTCGCATCCAAGCAGAAAAAGACCTCGAAGACATCCATGATTATTACAACAAGATAAACCCTAAAATCACCGACAATTTCTTCATTGAATTTTTCGAAACAATGGATTTTATTGAAGGTGAGCCTCTATTATTCCAAATTAGGTATTGACAAATAAGAATCGCGCCCATGTATCGTTTCCCTTATGGAATTCATTATAAACTAAGCGGGAAAAAGATTGTTATCTATAACGTACTTCATACCAAAAGGTATTTTAAATAATCCTTATTTCGCTATCTCAAAATCTTCTAAAAATGTCTAAAATCTATTATCTCTGCTCTTTGATGTTTTTGATGCTAGTATTCGCTACTCAAAGTCACGCGCAGGTTTCATCCCAAACTCCCACGCTCGAAGCAAAACGCTGGAAAGATACCCAGTTGGTCGAGCCATCCGTTTTGGCGAATAAACTCAAAACAAATACCTCGCCCGCGATCATATTCAATATGGGGCCGATGGAGGATATTAAAGGAGCTAAGCACGTTGGCCCGGGAAAAGATGCGGAAAATATTGAGAAATTAAAGAAGGAAGTTGCCTCATTACCCAAAAACACCGAGCTGATCATCTACTGTGGCTGTTGCCCACTCCAGACCAGATGCCCAAATGCAAAGCCCGCTTTCGACGAATTGATCAAGCTGGGCTTCACCAATGTAAAAGTGCTGAATTTGGCTACCAATCTAAAAACAAATTGGATCGATAAGGGCTATCCCATCCAAGAGAAATAAGATTAGAGATCAAACATGGCCTTTAATAAAATAATCCTGCCCGGCAAAGTATACGAACTTGCCGCAAGCGTATTGGCTGACAGATAAAGCGCATTGTAGGTTTTCACATTCAGAAAATTCACCGCACTCAACTCAAAATCGGTTCTCCATTTTTTTACCCTGAATTTGGCTGAAGCATCTGCAAAAAAGTATTTCAGATCGGGATTTCCCTGCTGGCGGGTAAAATAGTGCTCACCCGATAGTTTGAACTGAAGATTGTCGGTCGGGTTATAAAAAATAGCAGCCTGCTGCTGCAATTGGTCGATGTGATAGGCCGAAACTTCAACCCCTGAATGTGCATCTGTTTGAATACCTGATGCTTTATAACTAAAATTTACCTGGTCGCTCACTTTGGTTTCCGCGCCAAAATTGAGCGTTTCCATTGTGGTATTGAAAGGCAATAATACACTGTTTTGAATTTGTACTGAACGATTGCTCTGCCAATTGATCCCAGCGCTAAAAGTCGTGCGCAGCGCAAACGAATATTTGCTAACCGAACCGCTCAGCGTCCATGAGTCGGTGCTGTTTGGGTATGGCAGCATCACCCGCTGCTGGATGCTGTTAGTGATCACGCTCGAAGCAATATTATTAGCACTGACATGGTTGTAGGAGGCATTAACGCTAAAGAAAAACAGCGTGAGCGCTTTGCGGTAATTGAACCCAAGGGCCGCCATCTGATTTTGGCGCAAAGTCAGATCGGAACTATTGGCAAACAGCGTACGGTAATCGCGCAGGATATAGCCCTGGTAAATATCCCCGATACTGCCGGTTTCGTTGCGATAATTGTAAAACAAGTTCACGTAAGTTTCGAGTCCTGTCTGGTATTTCACCCTTAGTTGCGGATTGAAATATAATTTGGTGAGACTTTTATTCAACCCATAGGTGGTATCCGAATAATTGATCTGCTGCACTGTAAGCGGCATAGTCAGGTTAGCCTTCAGCTTATCGCCTGGTATGTCATAAGCCAGTTCAGCATAAACCTTTTTTCTTGTCCAGTTCAAATGATTGATGGCGCTGTCCGATTCCAGGTTGATCGTATTGTTATTTTGCACAACGCTCAGATTAGAAGATAAAGTTTGCGATTGCAGGCTAAACCCGGTTCTAAAACTTTGGGTAACTACATTTCCGGGTATCTTGAACGAAAAATAATTATTCGTAAACCAGGTTGGTACATTCACACCCTGGATCAATTGAGAATAAGGGTTGCTCGCGTTAAAAAGCGCCGCGTTGTAGCCCGGCCCTATTATGCGGTTTTCCGGTTCGGTCATGTGGTTGATATAAGAATACACCTGGATGATATTATTCGATTTAAGCGATTTGATGATATTGAACTCATTGGAAAAGCTTAGCGAATTATCCCCGAACGACTGGTTAACCATCGTTCCATTTGTATTCAAAGCGGAGTAGCTTGCTGAACGATTATCATCCATCAGCAGAACATCGTTCAGGTAATATTTGTCCTGGTTCACATTGAGCGTAAACTGCGCGTGAAATATATCGGGTTTAAACTGATTGTGCTGTGTCTCGGCATATCGCACGGTATCACCGGGCAAAAAGATGGTAGTTTTTTGGCTGTAATCCTGTTTTTGGACATCGTGCAGATAGTATGCATTGACACGCAGTTGAACATTCTTTTTAAGATTGACCAGGTTATTGAGGTTAAGCAGGCCTGAATTATTGAACAGATACCGATCGCGCGATAAAGCCGGGTCATTGACCGAACCCAGCGATAACACCGTCGCCGGCAGGTCGTTATCGAGCTGCTGCATATATGACGAGAAATTGTGCGACACCACTTCCTCACGCAGATCGGTGCCTGTATTATTCCCTTTCAGATAATTGATGGCTTTGTATTTATCCTTGAACATCATGGCGTTCAGATTCACATCATAATTACCGGGCAAACCGGCGCCTAAGCTCTCCTGGCCTACCACCTGAAGTTTGGCATCTTTTTTCATAGTCAGGTTCAGCGCTACGTCATCACTCAGCACTTTATTCTGCAGCGCCTTAATGGGCTGGTTATTTTCTATCACCTGCACGTTGTTTACCACGCCTTGCGGGATGGTGTTTGTGGCGATATTATATTTATCATCCAGCAGGTTATCGCCCCCGATATAGACCGTGCTGATAGGCTTATTGTTATAACTGATCGTCCCATCAGAAGCAACCGATATACCCGGCAGCTTTTTGATTACATCGCCTATCGTCCTGTCTTGCGCACTGCTGAAATCGGCCACCCTATAACTCAGCGTATCCCCATGTGTGCGCAGCACCGGCCGACTGCTTTTGATCACAACAGCTTGCAATTGGTTGACCGAGGCCCGCAATACAAAATCAACAGGCGCTGCGCCGGCAACACTTTTAACCTGGCTTTTATAACCCACACTACGCACCTCTACTACAAGACTATCTATGCTTTCGTCTTGTGGAAGTGTAAGATGATAAGTTCCGTCGCTAGCCGTCATCGTATAGGTCACTATCGCATTGCTTGCCTTCCTTTTCAGGTTAACAGTAGCAAAGGGCACTGCTTTACCCGTACTATCTTTAACCGTTCCACGAATGGTGCCTTGCGCAAAACAGAAGGCAGTGCACAGCATGCCGCATAGCAGCAGTATATAGGATCGCATGAAAGGCATGTTATTTCTCCGGTAATTCGATTGGGTTATTGATAACCGGCGGCGGACCCATCCTTATCTTAATTTGAGGTCTCGGGCCATTAGCCGGCATATTAGCGTTATGTGAGGCCATCATTGATTGTACAAAAGCGTCAGGGTCTTTGCGCATAGCTTCCTGCAGTTTGGCAAACTCTTTATCGGTAGTTTTGATAGCGTCCCTGGGCAGTTGTATGATATTGGGATCGTCACCATTTCCCCCGTCTAAGGTTACCACCATCAAACCTTTGCCATCGTTTTTTACCTCCGAAGAATGGCCGTCCGGCTTAATGGTCATAGCCACCTTTTCTACGCCATCGAACATAAACTGCACATCTTTTTTGGTATCATATGCCTCCACGATAACACCAGGCAAACCATTCAATTTCCAGGGGCCCACATGTAGCGGCATATCGGGGCAAAACCAAGCGGTATAATCTCTGCCTTTAAAATGTGCAGTTGCCTTCTGGCAATGCAGCCCGCCGAATGTCGCAGTATCAGCGCTTATCTTCCATTCAATAGGAGGCATGCCGTCCTCAATCAGGTACCGGTTCATCACAAGCGGCTCCTTTCTATCCAGCTTCCTTTCGTTCGGGAACTGGTAAACCTCTTCGCCCGAACCTCTCCTGTTTCGGTTAATTCTGACGTTACCATCGGGCGAGCTAGCTATTTGGGCCTGCACCTCCTTTTTAAATTCGGCCTGTTCAAGCACATTATCATAGCTTTTGTAGGCGCTCGAATTTCTGCCGACAAATAGTGCCATATTTTCGGTATAAGGGTGAGCCCTGTCAGTCGTGTCGCGCAGATGCGAGAATTTGTAGTGGATCACTACCTGGGCAGTATCGGATTTCTGCGCAAAAACACTTGCCGCAATAGCAATCAGCAGTGTGCTTATTATCAGTTGTTTTTTCATAACAGCAATTATCTGAGTCTTATGATCTGGTTTAATTTTTTTCCGGCAATTCCATCGGGTTATTGATCACAGGGCCCATCGGACCTGGACCTTTTTTAACCATGATATGATCCATAGGCGCATCGCCGCTGGCGCGATTGCCGGCCATAAGGCCGTCCGCAAATGCCTGGGGATCTTTTTCCATGGCTGCCTTTAGTTTATCGAACTCCTTTGGCGTAGTTTTGATCACCCTCGACGGTGGCGTTATCAAATTCATGTCATCGTTCAAATCACGCACTATAGGCGGCAGATCTTTTTCAGCAACTGCCGACTCGCCCTTAGGCGGCGTAGGGATCGCTTTTTCTACCCCGTCAAACTTAAATATCACTTCATTCTTTGCGTCGCGGGCATCTACGATCACACCGGGCAACCCGTTTAATTTCCAGGGACCCGTGTGCACCGGCAGATCGGGACAAAACCATACCGTATAATTCCTCCCTTCAAAATGGCAGGTAGCTTTCTGGCAATGCAGGCCCCCAAAAGTTGCTGTATCACGGCTGGTCTTCCAGCGGATAACAGGCATTGGGCCATCGATCGCGTAGCTGTTGACCATCAGCTGATCCATGATTACTAATTTTTGTGCATTCGGGTACTGGTAATATTCTACAGGTGTACCTACGCCATGCCTGTTTATCATGGGGCGCCGGTCCGGACTGGCGGCTGCGGCTTCGGCAAACGCTTTTTTAAACTGCGCTTTAAATACTACCCCATCGTAACTCCTGTATGCGCTGGCGTTTTTGCCGAAGTATAAAACCATATTTTCTGTATAAGGGTGAGCCCGGTTGGTAGTGTCTCTTACCCAGGTAAACTTGTAATGTATCAGCATCCGCGCCGTATCGGTTTTTTGGGCGAAGGCCCCTAAAGCTGCGACCGTCAACAGCATACATAATATCAATTGCTTTTTCATGAGTGATAATTTTCGATACAATTTTATCTTCCTGCCGCCGGTCTCTAAAAAGTTTGTTACCAACGGCTTGTACTCACTCATGAAGCAGGGATTTTTGTTATTTGGCAATAATTGGTGTGATTTCGCCTGGTTGAGTGTGAACAGGCTGGTAAATCTCAAAAATCGGGGCGTTCACAATACTTATTAACTTATTAGTCACAAACTTTACCACTGAGCCGCAAGGTGTTTTACTTTTGTTGACATGCTTAATATCAGGAAGAAAGACTGGATAGAAATTGTGCTTCACATAGCATTCTGGGTGGGTGTTTTTTATACGCTGTTGTCATTTACGCAACCGCATATCAAAATGCGCGTGAATGAAAACGGCACTATCCTGGAAGAGGATATAAGGCATCCCATGTCGTCGCATCTATTCCTCACGCTTGGTTTCATGATCGCATTATTTTATGGTAATATCTTTTGGGTGTTTAAAAAGGCACTTCGTCTCAAAAATATATTGGTCAGGGTAGTTCTGCCCATTGCATGGTTTAGCCTTGTTTTTTTTGCTGACAGCTATGTGGACACCTTATTACCAGCGCAGCAAAAGGACGATGCCATGATAATGCCGCCGCCAAATAAAGGAATGGACACGATAAAAGCCCCTCTGCCGATACCGTCGCTAAATAATAAGCAGTTTAGAAGAGATACTAACGTTGACCGGGTACAGCGATTGATTGCAGCCGTCCCCGACAATTTTGTAAGAAGAGAGGTCACGCGTCAACAAAACAGGGCCTTCATATTTGCGGAAGATGGGTTTTCGAACACATTATTATTTATTTTCATTATCATATTCGGTCTTTCTGCGGCCTATTTCTTCCTGATGGAATGGGCAAGAGTGGAAAAGATACGTTCGGACCTGGCTGCAGTTCAACTGGATACCGAGGTTAAATTCCTTAAATCGCAGGTCAATCCCCATTTCCTGTTCAATACGCTCAACAACCTGTTCTCCATGGCTCAGAAGAAGGGCAATGATGATTTAGCGGATGGCATATCTAAGCTATCTGGCATGATGCGCTACATGATCTACGAGAGCAATGAAGAAAAAGTGCCGCTGAAAAAAGAGATAGAATACCTGGAGGATTGCATCGCGCTCAATAAACTACGCTATGCAGAGCGCGAGGTAAAAGTATCATTTAGCCATCCGGGTAAAACGGGCGACATCACCGTTGCGCCCATGCTTTTTATTCCTTTTGTAGAGAATGCTTTCAAACATGGGGTTGCTATCGGTCACCACTCGCAAATTGTGATCGCTATTTCGGTTCAGGATAAAAAATTGATATTTACCTGTGAAAATCCCAATTTCAGCGCTATCAAAAAGATGGATGAAGAAAAAGGCGGCATCGGCCTCGAAAACATAAAACGCCGGCTCGAGCTGGTTTATCCCGGCAAACATCAATTGGAGATAAAAGACTCCGGTGGAAAATATTTGGTAAACCTTCAAATTACCCTGGCTTGATCACCTGTATAGCTATCGACGACGAGCCAATGGCGCTCGAAATAATAGAGCGTTATTGCAGCAAAAGCAATCTCGTTGACCTGAAAGCCACTTTTCGCGAGCCGATAAAAGCTATTGAATACCTGAATCGCGAAAAGATCGACCTGGTTTTTCTCGACATCAATATGCCCGATATCAGCGGGATGCAGTTGGTGCAAACTTTATCGCCCAGGCCAATGATCATCTTCACTACAGCTTATAGCCATTATGCCGTTGACAGTTATAATTTAAACGCGGTGGATTACCTTTTAAAGCCGATAACTTTTGATCGTTTCCTGGCAGCGGTAAATAAAGCTTTAACCGCATTGCTGGCCAAAAACCAACAACCGGTAAAAGAAGATGAGGCTACCATCTTTGTCAAAAGCGGTCCGCAAACCTACCAGGTGAAACTGAACGATATCCTTTACCTGGAGAAAGACGGTAATTACATCACTATTCACTTAAAAGACCGCAACATATTGCTGCGGGAAAACATGGGTGATATTTTTGATCTCGTGCCCGAGTCCGACTTTGTGAGGGTGCACAAATCGTATGTGGTGGCTGTTAAGCATATCTCGATGATCGAGGTACACCAATTGATGGTCAATGGCGAAAAGATACCTATCGGCGCTACCTATCGTGAACCCTTGCGCGCAAAACTGGGGTTAAAGTAAACTTCCTCGTTATTTGTGTCGTAGAATACCTATCTTTCAGGTACAATCTAAACACATCATGCTCAACGATTACTACGCCTTACGCAACGGAGAGACAACCGGGCCATTCTCGCATACCGAATTGATGGAACAGGGCCTCGAGCCGGACACACAGGTTTATTCTCCACTAACCAATGCCTGGGACAACGCCGCTGAAATTCCAGAGTTTAATCGTTATTTCGAATCGATTGGAATCAATATGCCCACCCAGGCCAATGTGGCCAATTTTTGGTGGAGGTTGCTGGCCTATATTATCGATTATATTATTTTCCTGGTAGCGATTATGGCTTGTGCATTTTTATTGGCTATGCTGACCACTTTTTTACATGCACCAATGAACATTTTTAATGATGAGGATAACACTTATGAACTCAAACTAAGGTTACTTTCTTTTGTGGGGTTAACACTGTATAATGCAGCATTCGAATCGACCAGGCTGCAGGCCAGTATTGGCAAGTTAATTTGCCGGCTGAAAGTTGTCGACGGAATGGGCAGGAGAATCACTTTCTTTAACGCACTGGGTCGCAACGTAGGTAAAATATTGTCGAGCTTGTTATGTGGTGCCGGCTTCCTGGCTATTTTTTGGAACAATTATCATCAAGCCTGGCATGATGGCGTGGCTAAGACCTATGTTATTCGGCAGGAAGGAAATTGATGGTTTGTTAATTAGTTAGGTTACCAATCACCTTGCCTAAAAAAGCCGCTCTTTAACTACTAACGTACTCGCCATCATATCGTGCAGGCATTGTTGTTTGCGATTGAAAAAGCTGATCAGATAACCAATACCGAGCGTTAGCCCTGAAAAGAATTTATAAAAATTGCGTGCGATGGCGCGGCCGGAAGTTATACGCTTCCCTTCTTCGTCGCACACTTTTATTTTTAATATTTGCTTGCCATAAGTTGCCTGTCTGTCCGAACATTCCATTACAACATGATAGATCAGGTTGGTCAGCGGGATCAAAACAATCAGACTTACACCAACAATTATTCTATTTTCCTGATCGGGGACAAACAATATCGTCGTAAATCCGAGTACAATATAAACCCCTGAAACAAAAAACAGGTCGAGCGCACCCGCCAAAAGCCGCTGATCTAAACCGGCAAAATACTGTGGTTCGGTGATTTGCCTTTTGAAATGAAAAAGATCACGTAGTTCGGCTATTTCATGCGCTTCTTTGTAATCGACCATTTCGGGCGTCTTTACAAAATCACCCGGCTTTAATGCCCGCGCCTTTAGGTCTTCTATAGAAAAAGGCCCCTCGGGCTTACCACTTATTACCAGGATATATTTTGAATCGGGACTCTCCAAGGGTTTAAAACTAAAAAAGGTTGCGAGGCGACAAAGTTAACTTTGCAACCTTACAACCCTTCAACCTTACAACAAAAACTTAATATTTATTCACTTTAAAATCGGATATAGCGCCATTGATATGGATATACATTTTGTTGACAGCGCTACTAAATCCAGGTGTTTGGTAATGACTATCGTCGGTCTTGGTAAAACCGTTCTTGTCAAAATTATTTGAAGCCAGGAAGCTGCCGTCTGATTCAATCTCGCAAGCAGCATTTTGCGGAACATTAATAGTGACATCAGCCGCGCCGGTTGAAATTTCGATATTGCTGGTTTGCAGCGGCTGACCCATTTTAAGCACAAACTGGCCGGCACCGCCATTAAGGTCGACCGAGCGCACTTTGTATTTTGAAAGATCAAAATTCAGGTCAGTAGCCCCGGCATTGATGGTCATTTCCCACTCGGGTCTGGTATTAAGGCTCAGGTTCACTTTATTGTCGTCACTGTTATGACTGCCCCAGCTCCAGTTCTTGGCATTCTTCATCTTAAAGTCCATCACAAAAACTGAGTCGTCCTGGTGACCATTATATTCAAACCTTCCCATAAATTCCCTGGTATCGGCCTTGAATAAATCGCTTGTGGTGTCACTAAGCCGGTAAGTGGTAGCGCCGCCGCTGATGTTGAGGCGAGCAATCTTCATCCCGGGCTTGTAAGCTTCTTTAAATTCGCCATTACCTTTAACATTCATCACCTTGGCGCCGTCAGAACTGTTATCGTCATCATCATTGTTATCGTCCGAATCGGAATTATAATAGAAGTGGGAATGATGGGGCCACCACCAGCGGCTACGGCCATCAAAATTGCCAAACAGTATCAGGGCAAAACCACCTACAACCACACCTATTTTTAAGATTGAGGCCCAGGCCGTACGATTATGAGCCAGCAGCAGGTTGACGCCTGCCATTACTATAAACAAGGGCCAAAGAAAGGCAAAGTTTTCCCAGTGAAAATCGAGATACCCGAAATTATAGAGCAGAAATGCTGCCCCTATTACAACCAGGATCATGCCTGGTACTAGTCTATCGCTTCTCATGATGTTTTCTAATATATGATTTAAGCTTTGGGTTCATTATCAGAAGGAGATGGAGCATCTGGCTTCTCTTCTTCAGGTTTTGCTTCTTCAGGTTTCACTTCCTGGGCCTGCTGCCAGTTCGATTCCGGTTGAAATTTCTTTTTGTCATTGCCGCCAGACATCATCAGCACAAGGCCAACGGTGATTGGTATTACAGGCCATAGTTTCCAGTATTCCCAGTCGGGCCATATATCCAGGTTATCAAATAAAATTGAAGCACCTATCATGATTAGCACAACGCCTATGATGATTGCAGCGGTGGAAGGACCACGTTTTGGCGGAAACGGTTGATTGGTATACGGTGGGTTGTTGAACGGTTGATTTGTAAATGGCTGGCTCTGAAATGAACCACCACCGAACTGGCCGGAACCTGAAGCATTTGCGTCTTCCATGCTTGGGTTTTGCGGAGGAACGGTATAATCAACCGTTGGATCCATAAACGGATATGGTTTTTTCGGCAAAACTATCCACAGCACGATGTAGATCAGTAAACCGCCGCCGTGAAATATACAGGCCAGCACAAAAATCAATCGTATTATGGCTACGTCTACTGTAAAATACTCTGACAGCCCCGCACAAACACCGGCTACCTTTTTCCGGTATTCGTCTCTATATAATCGCTTTTCCATCTTCTTAATTTTTAAGTTGTTAATTGTGATTTGTTATTCGTTAACTAGTTAATCGGTAAGTCCTAATCTCTAATCTCCAATTAACTAATCTCTAAATCTGCCCTCCAACGGGCCTTATTATAATTTCGTCGACATTTGCGCCAACGCTCATTTTACCTGTATTTACTATCGCCGATGCCACATCCTCGGGCAGCACAAACTTGTCCGGGCTTATGGTCGTTCCCGCCCAGGAGTTTGTGAGCGTCGAGCCTGGTATAACTGCCGTAACCTTCACATTGTACGGCTGCATTTCCAGCTTCATCACTTTGGTTAGACCCAGCAGCGCAACTTTGGTTACGCTATAGGTACCTGCGGACGCGATAGGATCGAGTGCAGCCACCGAGCATATCGTAAAAATGTGCCCGCTCTTTTTCTCCATCATCTTTTTGCCAAAGAACTTATATAAATGATAGGCCGGCATTAGATTGGTATTCAACTGCTTTTCGAAAGCTTCGTCGGTCTCATCCAGTATGCTTACCGGGTCAAACATGCCCAGGTTGTTTACTATGATATCGATAAAGCCCAATTCCTTTTCGGCATTCCGGGCAAAATCGAGCAGTTGTTCTTTATTGCTACCATCCACCACCTGCGTCACCACTTTAATTGCAGGATTTATGTTTAATAATTCCTGCTTAAAAGCCTCAAGCTCGTTACTGTTTCTTGAGCAAACTGCCAGGTTCGCTCCTTCATTGGCAAATGCTATTGCTGTTGCCCGGCCCATGCCTTTGGTTGACGCTGTGATTAGAATATTCTTCATTTGTAATAACTGGTGATTAATCAATACAAATCTATCTGCGATTTGCATATAGCACTAACGCTTTTGGGGAAGTACAAACTATTTCTCGGTAAAAGGGGGTAAATTAACGGTGAAATATCGACAGCCTCAAGCCTTTGGTTTAAAGCAAACCGGCGAGTGTAGAAATTAGCCCACGCCCATATGGAAGACTTTCGTAGAACATAATCCCCATGCAACCCTTAGCGAGATGTATATTTTATTCTAAAAACGGCCTTTTTAGCCTCGCTTTCTAATATTTTTAAAAAAGGTATGCTTATTGTATTAATATCATGAAACTAAAACTGAATATCATGGACACAATGGCAATAGTTGGAACCGTAATAACGCTAACCCCGCTCGTTTTAATTATCGCAGTGATAATATCGAGAGGTAAAAAGATATTGGACTAACGCTCCGATGCGGGCGTAGGGGTATTAAAAACTATACCCTATGCCAAATCTCACTCCCGCATCCATAAGATTTCGTGATGCGTTGGTGCCATGCCGGCAAAAGAACGGATTGATAAAGACAGATCCCGGTCCGAAAGAATACCTGCCCCCTAATCCCAGCTCAATCCCAGTACCCGACTGATCGACGATAACTATCTCTCGAATAATTGATTTGACGATCTGCCGTTATGCCGCCCTGTGCGTATAAAAATTTGAAGAAACTATATTTTGCATATAGAGGCACAGTTATCATAGGTACTGTTTGGTTATACACGCCGTTATACCCCGGGTATATGGTTGTTAATTGAATCTTATTTTCGGAATAGACCAACCCTGTTCCAAGGGCAAAAGAATGGCTGAGGTTATAAAAATAGTTCAGGCCTGCTTCATATCCGCTTCCGTCATTATAACCAAAATCGCCTTTGGCTCCGTGAATGTCTACGGTATTCGCGGTAACTCCATACTCGACTGATATCGTATTTTTTGATTGAGAAAAGGTTTTTACGCTGATAAGGATAAGCGCTAAAAAGAGGATTTTAAATTTCATAAAACATTTGAGATAAGGATCGACGCTAATATACTCGTTTCATTTTGCCAGGGCAGATAATAAAACATTTTTTGCCGATACGGCATTATTAACAAATTGCTACAAGCCGATTTTACGCACTGCCGATAATGATGACAAAAAGTGAAAGCTAAAAAATGTATTTTTAGCCGTTTTACCTTTACTAAATGTTTCACAGCTTAGGGAGATATATACTTTTACTGCGTTTAAGTTTCAGAAAGCCCGAGAAATTCAGTGTTTACTGGGCCGAAGTGATGCGCGAAATGGTGTCCGAAGGCATAGGCTCGCTGGGTATCATTGCCATCATATCTGTGTTTATTGGTGCGGTGGCTACCATCCAAACCGCCTTCCAGTTGGTGAGCGATCTTATCCCCAAGACTGTAGTTGGCGGCATCACCCGCGATTCAACAATTCTTGAATTCAGCCCCACTATATGCGCGCTGGTATTAGCCGGACGCATCGGTTCGAGCATAGCCTCGCAAATAGGCACCATGCGCGTTACCGAACAGATAGACGCCCTCGAAATAATGGGTGTGAATGCACCGGGCTATCTCATTTCGCCCAAGATTATTTCGGGTGTTACAATGATTCCGGTATTAGTCGTGATATCTGTTGTACTCGGCCTGAGTGGCGGTTACCTGGCATGC
Organism: Mucilaginibacter sp.; assembly: GCA_025934475.1. Classification (GTDB taxonomy): domain Bacteria; phylum Bacteroidota; class Bacteroidia; order Sphingobacteriales; family Sphingobacteriaceae; genus Mucilaginibacter. The sequence continues at coordinate 14,830 of JAICXZ010000008.1, forward strand.
GCAGCATCGCGCGACGTATCCACATCCGACTACCTGGCAGGATTAACCGATGGTTTTAATCCGCTGATTGTAACGGTTTGCGGTGTCAAAGCCATCGTATTCGGCTTTATTATTAATTCCATCTGTGCTTACCAGGGCTATTACACATCTGGCGGAGCGCTCGAAGTTGGCCAGGCTGCTACCCGGGGCGTAGTATTCAGCTGTATCATGATATTATTTGCCGATTTAGTTATTTCGCGCTCGCTGCTATGATAGAGACCCAGGAAGTATATAAAACCTTCGGCGATAACCAGGTGCTCAAAGGAATAACAACAGAGTTTAAGCCCGGTAAGAAGAACCTCATCATTGGCGGCTCAGGCTCCGGCAAAACTACCCTGCTCAAATGCATAGTTGGTCTGCACGAACCAACCAGCGGCGAAGTGATCTTTGACAGCGAGAATTTTACCGCTATGCATTTTAAGGAACGTGTAAAAATCCGCAAGCATATCGGCATGCTGTTCCAGAATTCGGCGCTTTTCGATTCGATGAGCGTAGAGGCAAACGTGATGTTCCCGCTCAACCTTTTCACTGATATGAGCAAAAGCGAAAAGCTGGACCGCGCCAACTTCTGCCTCGAACGGGTCGACCTGAAAGGCAAAGGCAAATTGCATCCGTCGGAACTGTCAGGCGGTATGAAAAAACGTGTGGGTATTGCGCGCGCTATTTCCATGCAGCCCAAATACCTGTTTGTGGATGAACCCAACTCGGGCCTCGACCCTTTAACGTCGATTTTGATTGATGAACTCATTGCCGAGCTGACCGAAGAATACAACACTACAACCGTCGTTGTTACCCACGATATGAACTCCGTAATGGGTATTGGCGATCATATCATCTTCCTGCACAACGGCCAAAAATGGTGGGAAGGCACCAACAAGGACATAGCGCATTCTGACAACAAAGAACTCAACAACTTCGTCTTCGCCAGCCCGTTCATGAAAGCGGCGCGGGAGAAGTTGTGATTAGAGATCAGAGACTGGAGATTAGAGATTAGGCATTGCTAAACAGATTTTTTCAAATTTTTGATTGACAACTAATCTCTGATCTCCAATCTCTAGTCGCTAACACTGGCTAAATTGATTTGCCTATATTTGCCCGATTGATAACTAATCTCTGATCTCCAATCTCTAGTCTCTAACCATGATCCAACTTCTCACCCCCACCCACTGGAAAGATTACGAGCTGATAGATTGCGGCGATTTTGAAAAGCTGGAACGTTTTGGGAATCTTATACTGATTCGCCCTGAACCACAGGCGGTGTGGAATAAGCAGTTGCCACAATCCGAGTGGCAAAAGCTGCATCATATCAAATTCAAAGGTCGTTCGGCTACGGCTGGCGATTGGGTTAAAAAGAATCCCAACCTTCCTGATCGCTGGCATATTGAATATAAAAATCCTGAGATCGCTATAAAATTCCGTCTGGCACTAACTTCGTTCAAGCACGTGGGTATCTTCCCGGAGCAGGCTGTGAATTGGGATTACTCGTCGCAGATCATCAAAAAATTCAAAACGCCACAGCCGAAGGTGCTTAACCTGTTTGCGTATACAGGCGGCGCATCATTGGCCGCGCAGGCAGCGGGGGCAGACACTACGCACGTTGATTCCATCAAACAAGTAGTTACCTGGGCCGCCGAAAACCAGGACCTGTCCGGATTAAGCAATATTCGCTGGGTGGTTGAAGATGCGTTGAAGTTTGTGAAACGTGAAGTAAAACGTGGCAAGAAATACAATGGCATCATCCTCGATCCGCCCGCCTACGGCCATGGTCCTAGTGGCGAAAAATGGAAACTGGAAGATCAAATTAAC
>JAICXZ010000827.1 GCA_025934475.1 Mucilaginibacter sp.
AACCATTGTAAGCCGCAATATCAACATCGCCGAAAACCCTGCCGTGGTAACGATCGGGGCTATAAAAGGCGGCAACCGCGGCAATATCATACCCGACTCGGTCGAGATGGACGGCACTTTACGGTCGTTTACCGATGCGGATAAAAAATTGCTGTGGGATAAAGTAAATCAAATCGCAACCAGCACCGCCGAAATGCAAGGGGCTACCGCGAAGGTAACGATGGGCAATAATTACCCGGTAACCTATAACGATCCCGGGCTGACCGCCAAAATGCTGCCGACATTGCAGCAAACGGCAGGTATCGCGAATGTTAACCTTAGCCCGCCGGTTACTGGGGCAGAGGATTTTAGCTTTTACCAGCAAAAAGTGCCGGGTCTTTTTTTCTTTTTAGGCGGCATGCCCAAGGGCGGCAACCCGAAAACCACGCCTGCAAACCACTCGCCCGATTTTTATATCGACGAAAGCGGGTTTACGCTCGGCGTAAAAGCGTTGTGCAATTTGACGCTGGATTATATGGCAGCCAACAGCAAATAGATTTAAGAATTTAAACAGACAGCATAGTTTAAACAATTTGCTATTTTTGTATATGGAAACTGCAATTATTTCTGGCGACTCGAAAAAGGACATCCAACTTTTGATGGCGATTGCCGAAAAAATGGGGATACGGGCGAAGTTTCTTTCGAAGGAAGATTTGGAAGATATCGGAATGGCCAGGGCAATAGACGATGGCAAAACAGGAGAATACGTGGATACCGATGAATTTTTGAAATCATTAAAATGATCGTCAGGATCGATAAAAGTTTTCAAAAAGATGTAAATAAAATAAATGATGGGAAGGTTAAAGCCGCGGTCGTTGAAATAATTAGCGAAGCACAATCAGCAGAATATCTGTCATCCATCAACAATATAAAAAAATTAATAGGCCATAAAAATAAGTACAGGATCCGCTTGGGTAATTACCGGATTGGATTAGAATACAATGAAGATCATGAATTAATTTTCACACGATTCCTGCACAGAAAGGAAATCTACCAAAAGTGGCCGTAACACCTGCTTTCGTCAGGTCTATTAGCAAACATTACCGGGTATTATGCCATTCACTAATCTGGCATCCATATTGTAAACCATTATTTAATGAGACAAAAATTTTATGATACCGCTGTGAAGCAGGAAACGGCCGTGCTGGTTGGCGTCATCACTCAGGGTGAAACCGATGAGCAGGCCAAAGAATATTTAGAAGAACTGGAGTTTTTAGTGGAGACCGCCGGTGCCGCGACCGTGAAAACTTTCACGCAAAAGCTCCAAAAGCCCGACAGAGCGACCTTTGTCGGCTCGGGCAAGCTTGAAGATATCAAAGTGTTCGTAACCGCCGAGGAGATCGATATGGTGGTATTCGACGATGAGCTTACGCCATCGCAGCTGCGCAACATCGAAAAGGAATTACAGGTAAAAATCCTGGACCGCAATAATCTTATCCTGGACATCTTCGCCGGCCGGGCGCAGACGGCGCAGGCTAAATCGCAGGTGGAGCTGGCGCAGCTTCAATATTTGTTGCCCCGCCTGACGCGGTTATGGACCCACCTTGAACGGCAAAAGGGTGGTATAGGTATGCGTGGGCCGGGTGAGTCGCAGATCGAGACCGACCGGCGCTTGATTTTAGAAAAGATATCCCTCTTGAAGGATAGACTGCGCCACATTGACCGGCAAAACGAGACGCAGCGTAAAAACAGGCACCAGCTGGTAAGGGCCGCACTGGTTGGCTATACCAACGTGGGCAA
>JAICXZ010000187.1 GCA_025934475.1 Mucilaginibacter sp.
AGTTTGCGACGAGCGTCCTCGGTTCAGCAAGATCAACTTTAAACATAAATATTCACTATAAACATCTAAATTGCCGGCCTACGTTAAAACAAGAATAGGCCATGAACAGCGAAGCTCTGCGTTGGAAATTTATATCATCCGAATATCTTCATAAAGGCAAATGGGCCACATTACGGGTCGACAAATGCGAAATGCCGAACGGTACTATTGTAGACGACTACTACGTACTTGAATATGGTTCGTGGGTAAACGCCATTGCAATTACGGAGGACAATAAAGTGTTGATGGTAACCCAGTATCGACATGCTGCCGACATCATTTCATTGGAGATTCCCGGCGGTGTAGTCGATGAAGGTGAGACGCCGGTGCAAGCTCTTCGTCGTGAACTGCTGGAGGAAACAGGTTACCAGTTCGACGATTTCGAGCAACTGTGTGTGGTATGTTCAAACCCCTCTACCGCCAATAATTATGTTTACACCTACCTGGCTCGTGGAGGTAAAAAAGTGCAGGAACAGGCACTGGATGATCACGAAGAATTGATCGTGCATGAATACACCATAGACGAAGTAAAGCAATTACTGCTCGATAACAAGATACTCCAGGCGATGCATTGTACCGGGTTATTTTTTGGATTAAATAAGCTGGGGGTGTTGTAATGTTTTTTCTGTAAATTTGTTATATGTCGCAAGTTGATTATAAACGATATATCGAGGTTGATCCCAATGTCCGATTTGGCAAGCCGGTTTTAAAAGATACCAGGATTACCGTCTATGATGTATTGCAATGGCTTGCTTCAGGCATGACTCAGCAGGAAATCATCGAGGATTTTCCACAACTAAGCGAAGAGCATATTTTGGCTTGCCTGGCTTATTAATTAATTGATTGATTGGCGGTTAACTCACTAAACAATACATATCCCTGATCCACGATAATATCGCCGGCCACACCTCACCCGGCTTCCGAAATTTATCTATCTTGCAGGTTCAACTGAAAGTCGGTGAAAGTAATCAACTATTCTGCGGAACCTTTAAACAAAGTTTACGGTTGGCTCCCCCATGACTTGGAAGCCGAAAATGTAATATTCTTTCCGGATGCCTGCCCCGGAAAATCGCCCCTGCCAACCGGTACAGTTGTGTTCACCAAACAAAAGAACTGGCGTAAATTCGCTATATCCGATTGCGGTTGTGGCATGCTAATGTGCGAAGCAAACCTCAGCAAAGACGATTTCAAACGTGAAAAATGGGATAAAATATATTACGACATTCAAGCCAACAAAGGCAAGCTAGGCGATTTAGGATCAGGCAACCATTTCCTGGACGCCCTCGAATCCTACACGGACGACAAACTCTACTTCCTGATCCACACGGGGGCAAGGAACGAATCAAAGCTTGTTGACGACCTGGTCGACACACCAACAAAATTCGACACCAAATTTTACGACGTATGCGAGTGGGCAAAAGACAATCGTTTCACGATATTTAAAATACTCGAAAAATATTTTGGCCCACTAACGCTCATACTTGACAAAAATCACAACCATTTCGAACTGACGGACGAGGGTGTGATCATTCGCAAAGGAGCCGTACGTGTCGAACCTGGCGAACGAACAGTAGTGCCCTCCAACATGAATGGCGATGTGGTACTGATTACAGCCACCGCTGAAGTGCAGCATACCTACAACTCGCTGTGCCACGGAACGGGTCGAGTTATGTCGCGCAGTGAAGCCAAGGAATTGGCCGCCAACTTCGACTACGACGATCTGCGAACCAAAATCTATATCCCAAAAATGATCGCCAACGAAAATATCAAAACCGATGCACCCTTCTGCTACCGCGACCTCGACAGTTGCCTCGGCTATATTCAAAACCTCATAACCATCGACAAACGCTTCAGTGTATTCGCCTACCTGGGCCAAATGTGACTTGTACGTGCGAAGTAACGTAGGCTATTGTAGTTTATTTGTCTTCTAGATTTTGTAAAATAAAAAAAAACGCCACTGCATCAGTCAGTGGCGTCCAAAAAACTTGTGGTGAGGGTCGTAGGTTACGACATTTTTAATTTCTTCTGTATATCGGCAACGTAGCCTTTAAATTTCTTATCGGTATCGATCAAATCTTCAACAGTCTGGCAGGCGTAGATAACGGTAGAGTGGTCGCGGCCGCCAAAGAAGCTGCCTATTGATTTCAGTGAACTCTTGGTATGTGCCTTGGCCAGGTACATGGATATCTGCCTTGCCTGTACAATCTCGCGCTTGCGGGTTTGAGATTTTACCATTTCGATAGGCACTTCGAAGTATTCGCAAACGAGACTTTGGATATACTCCATCGAGATTTCTTTCGAAGAGTTCTTTACGAAGTTCTTCAGCATCTGCTTGGCCAGGTTCAGGTCAATCTCCTTGCGGTTCAGTGTAGACTGAGCCAGCAGGGATACCATAGCGCCTTCCAGTTCGCGCACGTTGTTGTCGATGTTGTGCGCAACGTATTCAAGCACATCGTTCGACAGATCGATGCCGTCCTGGTATATTTTGTTTTTGAGGATAGCCATACGGGTCTCCAGGTCAGGAACCTGCAGATCGGCCGAAAGACCCCATTTAAATCTTGATAATAGGCGTTCTTCCAAACCTGCCAGATCCTTAGGTGCTTTATCCGAAGTAATGATCAGCTGCTTGCCCGATTGATGCAAGTGGTTGAAGATATGGAAGAAGAAATCCTGCGTTTTTTCCTTACCGGCAAAGTTGTGCACGTCGTCCATGATGAGCACATCAATCGCCTGGTAGAAATTAACGAAGTCGTTGATATTGTTGTGCTTCAGTGCGTCCACAAATTGCTGGGTGAACTTTTCGCACGAAACGTAGAGTACTAATTTATCCGGTAATTTTTGCCTGATCTCGTTACCGATGGCTTGAGCCAGGTGAGTTTTGCCAAGGCCCACGCCGCCATAGATCATGAGCGGATTGAATGAAGTACCCCCCGGTTTAGCGGCCACAGCGTATCCGGCTGACCGTGCTAAGCGGTTGCAATCACCCTCTACAAAATTCTCGAACGTGTACTGAGGGTTCAGTTGTGGATCTACATTAAGCTTTTTCAAACCCGGAATAACAAACGGATTTTTTATGTCCTTATTAATGGAGATGGGCACGGGCATCGACTGATTCTTAGTTTCGGCACCGTTCCCGTTCGAGGGCATATTTGTTGTATATGGTTTGCTCGAAGACGACTGTTCAACAACGATGTTATATTCCAGACGTCCTTCCTCTCCAAGTTGTTTCTTGATGGTTTTACGTAAGAGACCTACATAATGTTCTTCCAACCATTCATAGAAAAACAAACTCGGAACTTGTATAGTCAAAACGCTTCCCTCAATCCTCAGAGCTTTTATCGGCTCGAACCAGGTTTTGAAGCTCTGGGCCGGTATGTTGTCTTTTATGATTTGAAGGCAGCTGTTCCAGACGTTAGTACAAGTTTTATCCATATAGTTTTAAATTAAAAGCTTGATTTACAAGTCCCCAGGCATGCTTCCAATGGGGCTGCTACGGAACATCGAATATTCAAAAAAAAGTCTATTTAAAAAATAAAATTTGAAATTTTTATTAAATAAATTCACCATTTATTAACCTTTTCTATTGCGAAAATCCCAAAGAAAAGTTTTATATTCTGCACGTACGCGGTATAACTCTCTCCCTGCTTTGCAAACGCATTTTTTATTTTTTTGCTGCGCGTTTTCACTTTTTCGTGCTCCTTGCTTGTTCCTTTTACGGGAGGTTACCAACAATTGTTAAGCCATAATATGGTTGTCAGTGCTCTTCAAAATCTAAGTTTCTGAGATTGCGGCTGATAATTTTTTTGACCTGATTTTTTGGCAATAGCGGCATCCTGACGTGGCAGGTAAAATTTGACAGCGTGTGTCAGTATTCTCCGAATACGGAGCGAAGTGTGTCGGCAATTTCCCCGAGTGTGGCATAACTTTCCACAGCTGCCAGGATTAAAGGCATCAGGTTTTGGGTGCCCTGAGCTGCGGTCTTTAATTCAGCGAGGGTATTTTTAACAGCTTCATTATTCCTTTCCGTCCGAAGCTTTTTTATTTTATCAGTTTGCGTTTTTCGGATAGAGTCATCAACGCGAAAGATATTTTCAGCCGGCTGCTCATTTTCGGTATACTTATTAACACCGACAATTACGCGTTCACCGCTTTCAATCTCGTTTTGATACTCGTAAGCCGACCTGGCTATTTCCTGCTGAACGTAATCCTGCTCAATTGCCTTAACGGCGCCACCCATAGCATCTATCTTATCTATATATAGGTATGCTGCTTTTTCGAGCTCATCAGTTAACGATTCGATAAAATAAGAACCTGCCAAAGGGTCAACCGTGTCAGTAGCTCCACTTTCAAATGCGATGATCTGTTGCGTGCGTAAAGCAATCTTGGCCGCGGCCTCAGTGGGTAGTGACAAAGCCTCATCATAACCATTGGTGTGCAGCGATTGCGTCCCGCCCAACACGGCCGCCAGCGCTTGAGTAGTTACCCTGACGATGTTGTTCATTGGCTGCTGGGCCGTTAGCGTCGAACCGCCGGTTTGCGTGTGGAAGCGCAACTTTTGTGCGCCTGCATCTGTGGCCCCCAACTGTTTGGTGATATTGGCCCACATTCTCCTGGCTGCCCTGAACTTTGCTATCTCCTCAAAAAAGTTATTATGACAATTGAAGAAGAACGATAACCGTTTGGCAAATACATTAATATCTAATCCTTTGCTGATAGCTGCCTGTAAATAAGCCTTACCATTAGCAAGCGTAAAGGCTAGTTCTTGCACCGCCGTTGAGCCTGCTTCGCGGATATGGTAGCCAGAAATAGAAATAGTGTTCCATTTAGGTACCTCCTTGCTGCAATACTGGAACACGTCCGTGATCAGTCGCATCGAAGGTCCGGGCGGATAGATATAGGTACCCCGGGCGGCGTATTCCTTTAATATATCATTTTGTATAGTCCCGGAAATTTGTTTCAGATCAGCGCCCTGCTTTTTGGCCAGGGCTATATACATAGATAATAATATAGACGCCGTAGCATTTATGGTCATCGAGGTTGTGATGTCCTTCAACTGGATACCATCGAATAATACTTCCATATCCCTCAGCGAGTCGATCGCCACGCCTACTTTGCCAACTTCGCCCTCTGCAAAGTCGCTGTCAGAATCATAGCCAATTTGGGTAGGGAGGTCGAACGCTACCGAAAGACCCATGGTGCCCTGACTCAGTAAATAATGATAACGCTTGTTGGACTCCTCGGCAGTTGAAAACCCGGCATACTGGCGCATGGTCCAGGGTTTGCCGCGATACATGTCTTTCTGGATGCCACGGGTAAAAGGGAACTCACCGGGCAATTCATTCATCCCCGAAAATTCTGTATAGACCTCCTTGATCTCGATACCGGATGTGGTGGTGAATTTTTTGCCTGACATAATGGTTAGTTATTTCGGATTTTTCGCTGTTGTTCGTTTTTCAGCGGTGCTCAAGAAGGCTTCGCCGTTTTCGATTTCGAATTTCTGATCATTGGTTCAATTGACAAATAAATAAATTCGATCCGCCAACTGGCGGACGAAATTCGAAATCAAAACAGCTCTTCCAAATCGCTGCGCAGCATTTGTGTCGCGATATCGTAGGGGTTATCCTGCAATTTTGCGAGGTGCGCCAAAACGGTTTTGCTGAGGTCGAGACCGCTCGCATTTTCGGGGAGTGATTTAACGGCGTTCATCACAACGCTCATGGTGTCATCTTTCACCCGTTTTACTACGTTCCACGAGCGTTCGCTGACGTAGAGTTGTTGGGTCACATTATGCTGAAACTCTTCGCGTATTTCTGTAACTACTAAGCTGTGCAGATCGTGCGCTGAGTATGATGTGCCATGCAGCCGCAACATCATATTGGCCGGGTTAATGCGCTCAATAAATAGGATAAGGCGTTCGTAAGCCTGGAAGCGAAGCGGCAGGGTTTGATTGGTGATGCTTTTCTTCAGTTCGACCAATTGTATCTTTTCGGCCTTGTCGAGGTAAGGTTTTATTAAATAAAAAGCGACATAAATAGTGCCGATACCTGCTAGCGTGAATTTGACGATCTCGAGAAAATATTTGTAAACGTCCATATGTTTAATGTTGGGCGAAGGTCATAAAAATTGGCCGGAAGCAAAACTCCGCAATTTACCTTATATTTGTATGTTTTAATTTAAAATCAAATGAGTACAGCTGTTGAAACTGCGCCAGTCACTTTTACGGAAGGCGCTGTTAAAGAGTTAAAGAAATTAAAAGATCAGCAGGAACTGAACGACGATTTCGGCCTGCGCGTGGGTGTTGAAGGCGGTGGCTGTTCTGGCATGAGTTATGTTTTGGGCTTCGACCAAAAGAAAGACGGCGACCAGGAATACGACATCGAAGGCATCCGTGTATTTATGCACAAAGCTCATGGCCTGTACCTGGTAGGTATGGTGATTGATTTCCAGGACGGCTTGAATGCGCGTGGTTTTACTTTTAATAACCCGAACGCTGCCAGTACCTGTGGTTGTGGATCATCGTTCTCGGTATAGAATACTTTCCATTAAAAATTATAAAGAAAGCGCCTATTAAACCCGGCGCTTTCTTTGCTACGACC
>JAICXZ010000404.1 GCA_025934475.1 Mucilaginibacter sp.
ACTTCAAACAAACCGGATTCCCGATCTGCAGGTTAGTAGACGTGCTGGACAGGCTGCCTGTACCCGGATTGATCCTGAACACCACAATGTTATCACTGTTCTGGTTAGCAACCAGGAGCCATTTGCCGGTCGGATCGATCGCGAAATCGCGTGGGTTTTTGCCGTAAGTGCTGTGACGTTCCATGAAGGTAAGCTGACCATTTTCGGGGTTAACTGAATAAACCAAAATGGCACTGGCGTCAAGTCTGTCAGTAGCGTACAGGAAACGACCGTCTGGTGTCATCTTAATAGCAGCTGCACCGTTGGTGCCTCTAAAGTTGCCTGGTCTCATACTTACAGTCTGCAGCTCCTTTACCTTACCGCCGCTGTAAGAGAATACGGTGATTGCGCTGCCCATTTCCTGCAATAGGTACAGGTATTTATGATCAGGTGAAAATACCATGTGGCGCGGGCCATTGCCCGGTTTTACACTTACCGAGAATTCCTCTGTCAGTGGTTTGGGGTTTGATGCGTGGTAGCGGGTAATATGCAGTTTGTCAGTCCCCAGGTCGGTGTATAAAAGATACTTTTCATCCGGCGAAAAGTAAGCCGTGTGTATGTGCGGGCCGTTCTGGCGTGAAGTATCCGGACCCTTGCCTTCATCCTGTATCACTTGTGATGGTGCTTCCAGCGAACCATCCGCTTTAATAGGTAGTACCGACAAGCTACCACTTGAATAATTGGCCACAAAAGCATATTTTCGGTCCTCATCTGTCGAAATATAGCATGGATCGGCACCGGCTGAAGTAACCCGGTTCAGGAACTTCATCGTGCCTACATTAGGTTCGAATGTAAAGGCGCTCACGCCGCCATTCTTTCCATCCTCGTTTACTGCATAAATGAATTTATTGTCCTTCGATACGCACAGATAAGATGGATTGCTCACATCGTCGATCTCGTTCAGATAAGCCAGCTTGCCGCTTTCTTCATAAAAGCGGTAAACATAAATACCCTTGCTCTCGCCCTTGGTGTAGGTGCCGATCACAAGATCGTATGTTGAAGGAGTTTTATCTTTTTTCTGTGCATAGGTAAGCACAGGAAACGCCAGGGCGACAACAAGCAGAAGTTTCTTCATTTTTCAGGATGGTTAGTACGCGCAAGATAGGTATTAAAGCAGAAAGCTAAAAGCTGAAAGACCAAAGCGAAATGCTTTTTAGTATCCCAGATTTTAGCTTTCTGCTTTTAGCCTTTTGCTTTCAGCTCAAACCAGGTGTTTCAGCTGAATAATCTCGTGCTCATCCAGATAGCGCCAGCGTCCGCGGGGAAGATCCTTTTTGGTGAGGCTGGCGTATACGGTGCGATCGAGTTTTACCACCTCGTAACCCAGGTGTTCGAAAATACGACGCACAATGCGATTTTTGCCGCTGTGTATCTGTATGCCTACTTCTCTTTTGGTGCCGCCTTGTACGTAGCTGATCATGTCGGGCTTAATGAAACCGTCTTCCAGCTCCAATCCGAAAGCGATCTTGTTCAGGTCGCCCTGGGTGAGGCTTTTACTTAGTTCGGCCTGGTATAATTTGATGATGTTGTTTTTGGGATGCGATAGCTTATCGGCAAGATCGCCATCGTTGGTCATCAGCAGCAGGCCGGTTGTATTCCGGTCAAGTCGCCCGATAGGATAGATGCGCTCTTTGCTGGCTTTCTCTACCAGTTGCATGACCGTTCTGCGTTCCTGCGGATCGTCCGTTGTGGTAATGTAGTCTTTAGGTTTGTTAAGAAGCACATACACCATCTTCTCGCGTTTCAGCGTTTCGCCATTGTAGCGAATCACGTCTTTTGATGGGTCCACTTTATAACCGAGCTCAGAAACTACTTCGCCATTTACCGAGATAACACCGGCAATGATCAGCTCGTCGGCCTTGCGGCGTGAGCAAATACCTGCGTTAGAAATATATCGATTGAGCCTGATGAGGCTGCTGTCTTCTTTTGCACCAGATTTTTTGCGACCTCTTAAAACTCTTTCAGGAGCTTCAGCCCTGTCCTCGCGCCTGTCGAACGATCTTTCATCAGACTCAAACGACTTGCGGTAAGGCCTGTCGCCACTTCTTTCGTTGCTTTTAAAGCCAGGTTTGCCGCCAAACTTCCTGTCGCCCGAACGCTCGCCTTTGAAATCTCTTTTCGGACGGTCTCCAAAAGCTTCCTTGTTGAAGCTTCTCTTTGGACGGTCATCTCCAAAGTCAGATGATTTCCTTGAAGAGTATGGCTTTCTTTCGCCGGTTGACTCTTTATCAAAGCTCCTTTTCGGACGATCATCGCCGAAGCCAGATGATTTCCTGGATGAGTATGGTTTCCTATCGCCGGTTGAATCTTTATCAAAGCTTCTTTTTGGACGATCGTCGCCGAAGTTGGATGGCTTTCTTGAAGAATATGGTTTTCTTTCGCCAGTTGATTCTTTGTCAAAGCTTCTTTTAGGACGGTCCTCACCATAGCCTGAAGTGCTTCGTGTGCCGTACGGCTTCCTTTCACCAGAGAATCCCCTGTCGAAGCTTTTCGCCGGACGGTCATCGCCCTCTGGTCTGCCGGTATATGGTTTGCGGCGTGGCGAAAACGATTTTTTCTCGTCACCACCTTCACGATCCGAATAGGTTCGCTTGGGCCTGTCACCTTGTTTCTCGAATGATTTTGATTTTTCGTATCGGGAGTTGGCAGATTTGCCTGTCTGGCCGGCACCCCTGGCAGGTCTTTTGGGTGCTCCGCTGGACCTGTCGTCACGACTGTTCCCTGGTCTTTTTAATGCCATAATTTTGCGTGGCGTTATCGCCACAAGTGGGCAAAATTAACACGAAAAATTAACATTGTTGGAAAAAAATTACAACTTTTTCGGTCGGTTCAAAAACTGCGCTTAACGTACTTTAAACCTAGATTTTAAGGAAATTTTGGGCCGCCGCAAACAATCGACCCGATATAAGTGTTTGAAAATCTGCCTCGTAGGCACTATATTTGCACCGCACTTACCTGCTAAGTTTAACTAATGATAAGAAAAGAAATGAAGAAAAAACACCTGATCATGTGCTCCGTGACCTGCGTGCTGGTACTCATTTCCGGGCTATCTGTATTTGCCAATCCCGGCGCCAAAAGGACGTCGCGACACAAGGCCGAATACAAATTTATTTACGCCAAAAATGACTTTTCGAACGACTTCAGCTTCGCCGACGAAGCGATGCCTGTAAACGACCATCATGTGAACCGTAAGATGCGCACCATCCTGGTACGTACCAACTACCACCACATACAGTCGAACATTTTACAGGAAGAAGCCGCAAAATTATTCCCCATTATTGAACCAATCTTAAGAGCCAATGGTATCCCCGAGGATTTTAAATATGTTCCTCTCGTAGAGGCCGGGCTGAAGATGGATGTGTCCAAACGAGGCGCAGCCGGTTGGTGGCAATTTATGCCGGGCACCGCGCGCACTTATGGATTAAGAGTTGGGCATGGACGCGACGAGCGGTACAATATCCGCAAGTCGACCATTGCCGCGTGCAAGTATTTCAAGGAATTGTATGCCGAGTTAAACATCTGGACACTGGCCGCAGCGGCCTACCACCACGGCGAGATACAAATGGCCAGGGCCATACGTAATCAAAGCGAAGACAATTACTTCCGTTTGCATCTGAATGCCGAAACGGGATCGTATGTATACCGTATCATAGCGATGAAGGAGATCATTGAACGACCTGAGCTATATGGTTACAAAAAATATAATACTTATGCTAGTATCGAGCCATCTGATTTAATGGCTTTAAACTAATACAGCGATCAAAGTCGCGGAGCACTTGAAGGCCGTTTTGCAATGCAGAACGGCCTTTTTTTATATATTTAGTTGTCGTTTCGCTGCCGCAAGGCTGCCAGTTGATGGCCTTTAGGGAAATGGCGAGTGCCAATTGACCACCCAAAATAACAACAGAATGAAAAAAGTTAGCACGTTGCTATTGGCTACCCTGGTAATGCTGATGTTTCTTTCCTGTAACAATACGAAGGAAAAGGAACAAGTTAATAAGGGCAAAGAACAAATTAAGAAGGACAAATATCAGGGTGTGATAAGCCCGTCTCTGTATAAAGACTTAGCAAATGATGAAAAGGTGAGAACGCGTCTTTGGAAAGCTGCTATAGATAGCGGTGACTGTAAAGCCTATAGCAAAATCGCGGTTGCATATATTTGGACGTACCGGGAAGTTGACGCTTATTATTATTCACTTATCATGGCAAATAAATATCACTGTCCCGAAGCATACCTCAATTTGTACACTATTTTAACACACGAGGCTTCCACAGGCGAT
>JAICXZ010000075.1 GCA_025934475.1 Mucilaginibacter sp.
GCCACTGCCGAAGACACTTCGGTAATTAGCCTGCGGTCCATTGGCTTGGGAATGATATAATCCTTGCCGAATTTGAGATTACGAGTATTATAGGCAAGGTTCACCTCTTCTGGCACGGCCTTCTTGGCCAGCCCGGCAATTGCGTGGGTTGCAGCCAGCTTCATCTCTTCATTAATAGCTGTGGCCCGCACATCCAATGCCCCCCTGAAGATAAATGGGAAGCCCAATACGTTATTAACCTGGTTGGGAAAATCAGCACGACCGGTGGCCATCAGGATATCTTTGCGGCACTTGATCGCCACATCGTACGCTATTTCGGGAACAGGATTCGCCATCGCAAAAACGATCGGGTTTTTGGCCATCCCTCTCAGCATATCGGCTGTCACAACATTTCCGGCCGATAAGCCAATGAAAACGTCAGCGCTCTTCATGGCATCTTCCAGGTTATGAATATCCTTGCGGGTAGTTGCAAACTGCATCCGCATATCGTCAAGATCAGTGCGCTCGGGCGTGATCAGACCATTAATGTCGAACATCACGAGGTTTTCCTTTTTCACACCAAGCGCAAGGTATCCTTTCGAGCATGAAACAGCGGCGGCGCCCGCCCCGTTCACTACCATCTTGATCCTATCCAGCTTTTTGCCCTGTATTTCGCAGGCATTTAGCAAAGCGGCGCCTGATATAATTGCGGTGCCATGCTGATCATCGTGCATCACCGGAATCTTCATTTCGGCTTTTAACCTGCGCTCTATTTCGAAACAGCTTGGCGCCGAAATATCTTCCAGGTTGATACCACCGAACGTCGGCTCCAACGCTTTAACGATGGTTACAAATTCATCGACCGATTTTGCATTTACTTCTAAATCGAATACGTCGATATCGGCATATATCTTGAACAGCAGGCCTTTGCCTTCCATTACCGGTTTGGCAGCTTCCGGTCCAATATTGCCGAGGCCCAAAACAGCAGTTCCATTTGTAATAACGGCTACGAGATTGCTTTTTGCGGTGTATTTATAAACGTCCTCCACGTTGTCGGCAATGCGCAGGCAAGGCTCTGCCACGCCCGGCGAATAGGCCAGCGTCAGGTCGCGTTGAGAATTGGTTGGTTTTGTAGGGACTACCTGTATCTTGCCCGGCCGTCCATTTGCGTGATAATCAAGGGCGTCCTGCTTCCGGTTGGTCTTATGCATGGTTAGTTAATTGGAGAACCCAAAAATACAATTCTTTTTGGGCTGATAACGAAAGCAAAATGAGCAAATTGTCGGGATTACACGAAGCGTACCGATGGAACCCCGGATAATTTTTAAATCCATTCTACCGACCAGATGTCCCGATGGGACATTTACCTTATTGCGTTTACTGGCTGTGGCGACATCCGAGCGGTACATAAAAAAGCCCGGCGATGATTACTCATGCAGGGCCAAATATGTTATAAGGTTCTAATTATCCTTTGTTAATCTTTGGCATATTGGCAACTGAGACGCTTGCCAGATTTTCAAATTTTCGCACACGGTGATGAACCGGGATGCGTTTTTCAACTGGCTGGATGCCTTCATTGTTGTAGATGGTCTCCAGGTCAGTCGCCGCGAGGTCGCTGTTCATTTGACCATAAAGGGAAATAAACTTTGCTTTCGCCTCTTCAGGAATCACAATAGTCTTCGGTGCAGAGGGTGAACCGTTTATGAGCATTCTTGGATATGAAGGATTTAACTGTACCAATTGTGACAAATTAATCGACAGTGTCTTCGCAATACTATTGAGCGATACCAGTTTATCCACCGAAACCGTGTCGGTTTTGGTAATGATCGGGCATTCCTGCGGTTTGATGTTGTGCTCTTTATAGTAGTTCATCACATACGTCATGGCGATGTACAGTGGCACGTAGTCTCTTGTTTGCGCCGGCAAATACTGGCGAATTGCCCAAAAATCGCTTGAACCAGCCTGATCAATCGCCCTGATCACATCACTCTTACCGCAATTATACGCTGCAATGGCCAGCAGCCAGTCGCCAAATTGTTGATAAGCGTCTTTCAGGTAAGCAGCTGCAGCCAGGCTGGATTGCACCGGGTCGCGGCGTTCGTCAACGTACTCATCCTGGGCCAAACCGTAGGTTCTGCCTACCGACGGCATAAACTGCCATGGTCCTGCGGCACCCATACGCGATACGGCGCTTGGATTAAGTTGCGATTCAACTATCGAAAGGTATTTGATCTCTTCAGGAATTCCAGCTTCGCGGAAAGCTTTTTCGTAAATTGGGAAGTAATATTTGGCTAAGCCTAATTCGCGCGATATGTCGCTTTTTTCTGAAAGGTAGTTGTCGATCTCGGCCTGTACGAACTCGTTATAATCGAGTTGTACTTCTTTCTGGATCAGATCGAGCCTTTTTTTGTAAATATTGTTATGGTAAATACCGGTATTAACAGGCTTAACAACAGCCTACACCCCAGCCGAATCCTGCGCATCTCCAGGTATCAAAATGCAGCAATCTCCTGTGGCCGTAACGCGTGTTGAACGGTGAGCGGAAGGAGTGGCAGCATTAGTGAGTTGGATCAGGCCTACGGCACCTACAATCAATACTAATCGCTTCATTTAACCTTAGGTATTACTAATATATTAAATTTTTACAGTTCTACGAAATATTTCGCAAAATTTAATAAATCCTGTTCGGCGAAACGCTTAGTTAAAAGTTGTAAACCTATAGGCAAGCCTTTACTCGTGTCCCCTACCGGCAAGGATATAGCCGGAACCCCGGCTAATGATGCTTGTACGGTAAAAATGTCATAAAGATACATTACGGTAGGATCTTTTTCTTTTCGACCTATGGGGAACGCCGGTTCGGGCGCTGTTGGGATTAAAATGAAGTCGTATTCTTGTAGTAATGCGTCTGTTTTTTCTTTGATCAGTCTGCGCACTTTTTGTGCCTTGGCATAGTAGGCATCGTAATAACCGGCACTTAAAACAAAGGTGCCCAGCATGATGCGACGTTTAACCTCCGTACCGAATCCTTCGGAGCGGGAACGCTTATAAGTAGTCAATAAATCAACCGCCTCTGGGCTTCGATATCCGTAATGTACACCATCGTAGCGGGCCAGGTTGGACGAAGCCTCGGCCATCGCTAATATATAGTAGGTTGGAACGATGTAATCGAGGAATTCAAAAGCTACCGGTTTTACAGTATGACCTTCTTCGCGAAGCTTATCGATGTATTTAACCAGCGTCGTTTTCACTTCGTCATCCACACCGGGGCTGGATAACGCCTCTTGTATGTAAGCGACCTTCTTTTTGGAAGTGTCTGATTTTAATTGCTTTTCATATTGCGGAACCGGCTTTTGCGCCAAAGTACTGTCGTACTCATCCGCGCCGCCCATAATTTCCAGGAGCAGGGCAGCATCCTCAACCGAGCGGGTCAAAGGCCCTACCTGGTCAAAAGAAGAAGCATATGCAATAATCCCATGACGAGAGATAGAGCCATAAGTTGGCTTCAAACCCACCAATCCGCAAAATGACGCCGGCTGACGAACCGACCCCCCGGTATCCGTACCAATTGCTGCATGACACATGCCAGCTTGCACAGCCACGGCCGAACCGCCTGAGGAACCACCCGGAACACGGGTTGCATCGGCGTAGTTTTTTACCGGACCATAATAGGAATTCTCATTCCCTCCACCCATCGCAAATTCGTCGCAGCTGCAACGGCCTATGATAATGGCATCTTCGGCTAGCAGGCGTTCAACAATAGTGGATGAATAAATGGAAGTAAATCCATCAAGTATCTTAGATGAAGCGGATACCTTGTGGTCTTTATAACAGATATTATCTTTAAGGGCAATTACCATTCCGGCCAGGCGACCGGCAGTACCAGCTTTTATCTTAGCATCAATTTCCTTTGACCGCGACAAAGCCTCCTGCTCAAATACCTCATTATAAGCATTCAGGTGTTTGTATTCCTTTGCACGGGCCAGGTAGCCCTTCACCAATCCCTCAACCGTGACACGGTTGCTCTGCAGGTCCCTCTTTATTTCATCTAAAGAGGAATACAATGTAGTCATGCGGCTAAAATAAAAAACTTATCCGTTGAAACCGAAATTTCAGCAGATAAGTTTATGTCGTGAGCAGAATGAAACTAAAGCGATCTTCGCAGACCAGTCTTAGTGTTTTTCCTCTGTAGGAGTGGTAGTGGTCGTAGTAGTGTTGGTGGTCGTCGGAGTCGAGCTACTTTCTCCGTTCTGAGCATCCTTAAATTCCTTAACACCTTTGCCCAAACCCCTCATTAATTCAGGAATTTTCTTTCCTCCAAAAAACAGCAATAGTGCCAATACAATTAGGATAATATGCTGCGGTTCTAACAGTCCCATGATCTATTAATTTACTTGTTACTTATTCTTACGTTGTTTTAATTGGTTCGGTTGTGGTTTCTTCGGTATGTTTTCCCGTTACGGTGTTATGGCTGTCGCCAAGCGGCATAGTACCAGGTATGGAAGGCGCTTCAGCCTCAGCCGTTTTATGTTCTTCGGTGCTTTCCGGATGTTCAGTGGTGGCAGTCGATGCTACTTGTTCTTCTGCTGGAGGCAATGCCGGCGGAGTCGCTTTAGCGGCTGTCTCTTCGGCCTTCTTTTCTTCGTAGCTATTGATCTGGTTATTGATCTCGCGCTTCACATCCTCAGATGCATTCTTAAAATCACGAATACCCTTGCCCAGGCCACGTGCCAATTCCGGAAGCTTATCACCTCCGAACAGCATCAGTGCCACGATCATGATAATCATCAGGTCCGATCCACTCAAAATCAATAATACCGAACAATACATACCTTCTGAAAGAATTTACAAATATAAGGATTTATATGGCTAAAAGTTCAAAATATTTAACTATTCAGGCTGCAACCATAACTTAGGGTTAACCGGGTTTGTACTCTTATAGATCGCAAACTGAACCGTAGCATCACCCGAAGTTGGATCCGTAGCTACGGATCCGATCATCTGCCTTGCGGTAACCCGTTCTTCCTTGCTTACTGTCGCCGACTTCAAATTTGAATACGACGTAAAGTACTCACCATGTTGTATTACAACTGTCAGCGTACCGTAAATATTGGTTACCATGGCTACTTTACCTTCAAAAACGGCTCGAACAGGCGCGCCGGCGTTGGTTTTTATTTCGACGCCATCAGTTTCAGTACGTATGCCCTCTATGGTGTAAACACCAGGCCACCTGATAGGGATACCATTGGATACCGGCCACGTAAGATGTCCTTTATTTTCAAGGAAGTTGTCGGATATCCTGGCGCCTTCCGGGGTTGAACGCAATACCTCGCTGGTACTCGAGTTGGCGTCTATTTTCGGTGCAACGGCTTTAGGCTTGTTCGGATTTGCAGACGCTGCTGCATTTGCAGCCCTGGCCGCTCTTTCAGCTTCTTCGGCCCTACGGCGCGCTTCAGCAATTTCCCTGCGGATAGCATCGCGTATCTCCGAATTTGTACGCGCTATTTTCCTTTGCAAGTCGCGCTGCTGTTCCTTTAACTGCCCTTGCTGTTTCGAAAGATCAGTTACTACCTGCACCTCATCTTTCTTCTGTTTATTCAGCGTTACCTTTTCCTTGATCTGATCAACCAGCACATTATTTTTTTCCTTCTTGGAATTATCCAGCTCGTTGATCTTTACGTGCAGGTCTTTTTGCGTACCCTCGATAGACTCAGCCTGGCGCTGACGATAACCGGCAAACTCCTGCAGATATTTCATCCGTTTATAGCCCTGGTTAAAATCCTTAGCTGCGAAAACGAACATGAGCTTATTGTATGCACTGCGATTATGGTAGGCGAAAAGCACCATAGCTGCGTACTGTTTTTTCAATTGGTCGAGCTGGCTTTGGAGGTTGTGTACCTGGGTATTGTTTTCGGATATCTGGTTATCCAGCAAACGCACCTGCGAGTTGATTGAGTTGATTTTTTGCTCACGTATCTCTATCTGGGCCTTCAGATTGTTGAGCTGCTTGAGCGAACTGCGTTTGTTATTGGCAGTTTCCTCGTATTCGCGATTCAACTGCTGCAGCTCTTCATTGTATTTGGCGACACGTTTTTTTAGTTCGTCGCTGCCGGGTTGCTGCGCGTAGACACGCACGGTTACCAACAATCCGATAACTAGAAGAAACAGCGTTAGAAATTTCATCGGCCTAAAATAGGAATTTTACTTTGCAGGTTCGTACCCATCAGGAATACTAAATGGATATTCGAGCGGTTTGTCCAGATCAACCCTGTTGTAATGCAGGCTGATTTTTATTTTTTTAATACCCTCCACGGAATTAATATCGATCTGCGACGGGATAGTTTTATCGAGCACCGGCATCGGTTGGGCATTATTTACCTGCATGGATTGCGCAAGGGCCTGATTAGACAAATCAGTCTCTTTAACCTTCATATTGGTGCCGAGCATCATATTGTACACCAACTCATCCAAAGCACCGTTCAGATTGATATTAGCGGTATCGGTTTTCATTTGCAGATTTTCGTTTAGCAATTGCGGTATCGCGTTGCCAACCAAAAGCGCTTCAACAGAGCTGTAGTCCAGCTTATCACTGGCATACCTGTAGATGTAACTGAACGGTTTCCGAACATAAAGTCCTTGTAATTTATTTACAGCCAGTATGCTATCGGGCGTGATGAGCGCACGGGCAACCTCGATGCCCGCTATAGCCGTAACAGAAACCCATATTTTTTGCCCTTTGCTAATACGAATATTCAGCGATACGTTATTGCTGCTGTTATTGATGGTTAATTGAGCTTTAGCTTTCCCTGAAAAAGTAGTGAAATTGAGCTGTTGTGCTCTGATAGCGACTAATTTATCTTTCGAAATCATCAGTGGTTTAACTGCGGCGACCGAATCTGACTGCTTCTGAACCGAAACCAGCTTCTTTGCTTTACAGCCGACGATGGTTAATACCCCAATTATAACGAGCAGCCTATTCAACATATTTCTTCTCATTGATCTTTCGTTCCAAAACCGGTGAGGTGCCTCCATATTCTTTTGCTTTTTTCCAGCTGTCTACCGCACCGTTGGTATCGCCGAGGTTGTACAAAATATCACCATAATGCTCGGCCTGCACCGCGCTGTGGTCCTTATCATGCGATAAAGCCTTCTCCATCCAAACGCGCGCATCGGCATATTTCTTTTGTTTGAATAATATCCAGGCGTAAGTATCTTCAAACGATGCGGTGTTTGGCTGAATTTCGTTCGAATGCTTTGACATCGAAGCCGCTTTGTCCAGGTCAGCTCCTTTTACCGACAGATAATACGCATAGTTATTGAGCGTGTACGCATTATCCGGATTATAGCTCAGCGATTTATTGTAAGCGTCAAATGCTTTTATATCGTTGCCTGTAGAATGATAGCAATCACCAAGAGACGAATACCCCTGGCTCAAAAGTTCTTTGTCCTGGCTTTCGAGTGAGGTTGCGTTCTGAATGTAACTCAGGGCCTTTTTAAAATCCTTTTTTTGCTCATAAGCCACACCAACCAAATAGTTGAGCCATGCCTGGTTTGGGAAGAGCGACAGGGCATCTTCACCGTCTTTTACAGCATTATCTATCTCGTTGTTACCAAGTTCAAGTCGAATCAGTTGTTCATGCACCTCATATACCTGCCCGTTTAACTCTATCGACTTCCGGTAATTATCTTTTGCTTCTTTATATTTCTCGCTCTGGACCAGCATATCGCCATACAAGGCATAGCTTCGTGAATCATCCGGGTGTGAAACGGTTAACAGGCGACTCAATTCAAGTGCGCTGGCTTTAGCATTCGGATCGGGGAACTTAGGCACATAACCAAGTACAATCTTTACCTCCTGCTCTATATCCATGTCAGGCAGGTTAAAAGCGGCGATCAACTCGTTATAACTGCTCTCGTAGTCTTTTTTATCGCGGTAGATGTCGGCCAGTGCCAAATGAACTCTCCCGTTTTTGGGATCGATCTTTTCGGCAGTTTTCAAAACCTTCAGCGCCTTATCCTGGAAATTATTTGAATTATATATCTCGCCCAAAAGCAGATAGTAGCGCATTTGGGACGGGTTAGCGTCTATCAGTGCCTGGATATCATTGGCAGCTTTATCAACCTTACCTTCCTTTAAATAAATAGCTTCCTTTTTTGCGAGGAGCTCATCGCTGGGGCCGGTCATTTTTTCCAGCTTATCATATGTGGCTAACGCCTAATCGTATCGCTTTTCAAGGAAATAAACATTGGCCTGATCGTAATAATAATCCGGCTTATCCGGGTCGATCCGGCTGAGCTCATTGAATACATTTTCAAGCTTTTGCAGATCGTTGGTTTTCTCGTAGCAATCCGCCAGCGCTACCCAATACCATTCGTTATCGGGTTTAACGGTCACCGCCCGCTCCAGCAGCTCCTGAGCCGATGGGTAATCGTTCTGAACTTTTTTCAGTGTTGCCAGCTCATACATCGAAGCGTCGTTCTGCGGATCGACCTGCAACACCTGGTTGAACATTTCGGTTGCGAGGGTGAAATTTTCGATGGTTTTTTCGCGCAATGCCGAAAAGAAAAGTTGCTTTACGGTAAGGCTGTCGGCCTGCGTCATTGGCCTGCCAACTACCATAACTATCTTATTGCCCTTGCTTTGATGGCTTTGAGCCAAAACGCAAAAAGGCATTAATAAAATCGCCGAAAAAACAACCCGCAACTGCTTCATTATCCTACTCCTGTATGTCCATAACCACCTGCTCCGCGCGATGTTTCAGTTAATATTTCGACCTCTTCCCAGTTCACTCTTTCGTGTCTTGCAACAATCATTTGTGCAATACGGTCGCCTGTATTAATTTCAAAAGGTTCCTGCGAAAAATTGATCAGCAGCACTTTGATCTCTCCCCGGTAATCGGCATCGATGGTACCGGGCGAATTTACGATCCCGATGCCGTGCTTGAACGCCA
>JAICXZ010000601.1 GCA_025934475.1 Mucilaginibacter sp.
AAACAAAAGAAAGATACAGCTTCGGTAAAACCACTGATCAGCAAAGCGACCGCTGCCGATGACGCCATGGAACAGTGGATGAGTAAGTTTCAGCCGGATATGACCGGCAAATCGCACACTGAAGTTATGACTTATTATACCGATCAGAAAAAGCAGATCATCGCGGTTGATTCACAGATCAATGCTGCAATCAAAGAGTCTGGTCAATACCTGTCAACCCATAAATTAAAATGAAAAAGCTTGCCTTTGGCCTATTGATAGTTGCAGCGATAAGTGCCTGCAAGTCTAATTCGGATAAGAAGTATCTGCCTATCTATGGCAGTAAACAAGCGGTAACCAAAACGGTGGACGGCAAAAACGTTACCGATACCATCTATCAAACTATACCAAATTTTAAATTCGTTAACCAGTATGGCGATACGGTAACCAAAAAAAATCTGGATGGCGATATCTATATAGCCGATTTCTTCTTTACCACCTGCCCTTCTATCTGCCCGATAATGGCGCGTAACATGCTGAAGGTATACAATACTTTTAAAAACACGGGCGATTTCAAGATCATCTCGCATACGATAGACCCTAAGCACGACAGCGTGCCGGTACTAAAAAAATACGCAGACAAACTAGGTGTAACCGGTAGCACGTGGTGGTTTTTACAAGGTAAAAAGGAAGATACTTATAGCCTGGCCGAGAATAATTACCTTGTCTTGGTTAAGAAGGATAATTCGGCCGCGGGTGGCTATATTCATGCGGGCTACTTTGTACTGGTTGATAAACAAAAACGTGTTCGCGGCGCTTATAATGGTACAGATCCCAAAGAGGTTGACCAGCTTATAGAAGACATCAAGACCTTGCAGACAGAACCTGACGAAATGATCGCTCAATGAAATACAAGGTCGCTGGTCTTATATCGCTATTAGCAGTCTTAATTTCCATCGTATCCTGCGAAAGTGAAGCTGATCTTGATTTCAAGCGTTACTATTCTGCAGGCTCTGAAGTGTATCAAACGCACTGTCAAAACTGTCATGGCGCTAAAGGTGACGGACTATCTGCATTGATCCCTCCGCTTACTGATTCCTTGTATCTTAAAAACAACCAATCAAATCTCGCTTGTTATCTGCGTTCTGGTTTGACTGGCACCATTACTATTCACGGAAAAACATTCGACGATAAGATGCCTGCTGCCGACTTAGCTCCGATGGAAATGGCGCAGGTATTAACTTACATCAATAATTCTTTTGGTAATAAGCTTGGCGTTATAACGATCGACCGGGTAAACGCTGATCTTAAAAGTTGTAAATAATTATTCCACGATGGTTAATTTTTTTCCGTCGAATAGCCAAACTCCATATGATGATGGTAGTAAGACTAATTTTCCTTTGGAAGTAAACTCCAGTTTGGAGACGTATTGCGGGTAGCCATTTTCAATTCTTATTTGATGTTTTGCGCCATCATAATATTCATTGGCTTTTGTGATATTTTTGGGAAACATGAAATTTTTGACAGGTGTGAAATCGCTGAATTTATGAATAGGTGCAGAAATCTTAGTCTTTCGTAATCCGTTTGACGAAATAAAATAAAAGTTATTATCCAATGTGTTATAGGCAGAGTTCCCTGGGAAAATATCTATATCAGAAGTGTTTTGCTTTTTCGTTTGGTAGCCGTAAACGTCCTCTATTGAATATATTTTGGTGCCTTCGAATTCAATCAGGTGTTTATCTTTATCATAAACTGGTGAATATTTTATAAGAGTAAACCAAAGCCAGCTGTGTGTAGTGGAGAAAAGTTGATTATTAGCCTCATAATATGGTACACCTCCATAGCCTTTAACTGGAATGAAACTATGTGTTTGTTGATTGAAAACAAATAGATCGTTCCCCCATTCGCCATGATTAAAATCGATCCATATATTATTGTTATTATCAATGTAAGCACCAATATCATTGTCCAATGATTCCCAAAAGGGTGAACCATGATAGGCCCATTCAGAATGTGCAAAATGCCGGTCAGGGAGATAGTTTTTATTATTTTCCAAATCGAAAAGACCTTTTTGGGTAATTAAAAAACAATTATCGCGATTATCGAAAAGCACTCTTAATAATTGATCACCTTTTAACGAAGCAATTGTCAACCATTGATTGTCCGAACTCAATCTTTTAACATCATTTGCAGCATCCGCTATAATGATATTTCCGGTATGGTCTTTTGTAAGTGTAGTGATTTTCGATTTTTGGCTGTAAGTGTCGAGTAGTTTCCCGTTACTATCATCAAATATTTTGATATCACCATCGGCGTGAAGCACGTAGATTTTATTGTTTGCCAATTCGAAATTTACAAAATAATCAAAGTTTCTGCCTTTGCAATTGAGGGATATGATGAAGAAAAAAGTGACAGATGATACCCATTTTTTGAAAAGCCATTTCATGTAGGTCAAGGTTTAAACAAAGTTAAAAACCTTACTGTATACTTAATGTGTGAAAATCCCGAATGTTTAAGCAGCAAAACATTGTTACAATTCTTATTTTTGCATCTGCAAATCGTTCTATCGCTCCGGGCTAGTCCCGGGGAGGAAAGTCCGGGCAACACAGAGCATCCTGCTTCCTAACGGGAAGGCGCCGTTCAGCCGGCGACGGAAAGTGCCACAGAAAACAAACCGCCTGCTTTCGGGTATGGTAAGGGTGAAAATGTGAGGTAAGAGCTCACAGCTTTCCCGGGCGACCGGGACCGCGGTAAACCCCAGGAGTTGAAAGACCAAATAGGTCCTGGATTTGAAGCTGCTCGCTTCGTATCCGCCAGCTAGCGGATGGCCAGGATGGGTAGGTTGCTTGAACCTGTCAGCGATGACAGGGCCAGATCAATGATAGAACTCGACAGAACCCGGCTTACAGCTTTGCTGCTGAATTTGAAGCCCTTCCTTAACTGGCGGGGCTTTATTTTTTAAAAGTGTTTATTTTTCTATACAATTCTTCTAACTTAGCACGTTTAATAGTCAACCCTACAAACTATACATGGCTAAAATTTTAATTATTGATGATGAGCGCGCCATCCGTAGTACGCTTCGCGAAATACTTGAATACGAAAATTACGAGGTTGAAGACGTAGATAACGGCGTAGATGGCATTTCGCTGATTGAACGAAACGACTACGACCTGGTACTTTGCGATATAAAAATGAACCGTATGGACGGTATGGAAGTACTGACCGATGGTTTAGCTATGAAACCCGACCTGCCTTTTATCATGATTTCGGGTCATGGAACGGT
>JAICXZ010000757.1 GCA_025934475.1 Mucilaginibacter sp.
CAACCAGTATGTCTATCTTTTTCTCCTCGAGGTCGTTCAGGATGTTTTGCAAAGAATTCCTCGAGCGCGTGGTATCCAGGTCCATCCGCGCGATGCGAGCCTCGGGCAATAACATAGATAACTCATCCTCCACCTTTTCGGTGCCGAATCCTTTGTACTCTAAATGGGTTGATCCGCAAGCCGGGCAAATAGAAGGGGCATCTTCTTTATAGCCGCAATAATGGCAATGCAGTTTGCCGCTGCTTTTGTGAAACGTAAGACTTACGTCGCAATTAATGCACCTAGGGGTATAAGCACAAACTTTACACATCAGCACGGGTGCATAGCCGCGCCTGTTCTGAAACAGGATCACCTGTTCTTTATGCGCAAGCGCATTACGGATATCATCCATCAAAATGCCCGTGAAATGCGATTGCATGGTTTTCTTTTTTAGCTCTTCGGTTATGCTTACCACTTCGGTCTTAGGCAGTTCGACACCGCCAAAACGTTCGGTCATTTCGGCTAAGCCGTACTTGTGCACCCTCGCATTGTAGTATGATTCAAATGACGGTGTGGCCGAGCCAAGCAGGACCTTCCCCTGGTAAGTTCCTCCTAAATAAATAGCCGCATCGCGGGCGTTGTATCGCGGTGCAGGATCAAATTGTTTGTACGATGTTTCATGCTCCTCGTCAACAATGATCAGGCCCAAATCAGCAAAAGGCAAAAAGACAGATGACCTTGCACCAAGCACCACCTTGTATTCGTGGTTCAGTACCTTTTGCCAAACCTCAACCCGTTCGTTATCATTGAAACGCGAATGATAGACGCCAATACTGCTTCCGAAATATTGACGAAGGCGTTCGATAATATGCGTCGTCAGCGCGATCTCAGGCAACAAGTAAAGCACCTGCCGACCGGAATTGATCATATCTTCGATGAGCCGGATATAAAGCTGGGTTTTGCCGGACGAAGTGACGCCATGCAGCAAAACCACATCCTTTTCCCTAAATTGATTCTTTATCTCATCAAGTGCATTTTGCTGACTATCATTGAGTTTAAAATTATCGCTAAACTCATCTTCATCAACGTACAGCCTGCTGACATTCCTTTCCTCAGCGATAAAAATTTCTTTTTCGATCAGCGATTTAATGCTTGCATCGCCGGCGCCGCTTTCTTCGATAAGTTCGGCTTTTGATATGTCCTTTTGCGTTCGGGACAGTTTAATATAGGCTAATAAAGCATCGGCTTGTTTAGGCGCGCGTTTTTCCAATATCGGAAATAGTTCACGTAAATTATCCTGGCTGTGGTAGAACGGATTGAGGCTGATAAAGGTCTTCTTCCTTGGCTTGTAACGCTGGCTGACTTCTTCTGAAATGTTGATGATGTTCTTTTCAAACATCGATTTCAGGATAGGCATCACGGTCTTTTGACCAAGTAACTTCACAATATCACCAACCGTCAGCTCGTCCTGCAACTCCAGCGCTTCGGTGATCATAAACTCCTTGTCGTGCAGCGCTGATCTGTCAAACTCAAATCCTTTGTTCAGTTGTATCCTGGTTTCACTGGCAAGCTTTAACGCCGATGGCAATGCAGCATTCATCACCTCGCCCATATTGCAGAGGTAATAATCGGCTATCCATTGCCAAAATTGCAATTGCTTTTCGGTAACAACGGGCCTTTCATCCAGGATATCCAGCAGGTATTTCGCTTCATATTTCTCCGGAGCGATTGTACCTATAGCAGCAATGACAGCGGTATATAGCTTGCTTTTGCCAAACTGTACCACCACCCTTTTGCCAATGGCGACCGCATCATTTAGCTGAAAAGGCACGCGATAGGTATAGTTCTTAGCTATGGCGAGCGGTAATATAACCTCGACAAATAGCGTTTCCCTGTCGGTATGCTGTACTTGGGCAAATTCAAGCATGCTAGTCTTTATTTCTGATAGCTGCAGCCAGGATCAACGCCGCCCACCCGCCTATGAAGAACACTCCGCCCAACGGCGTAACGGGCCAGATGATATGCGCCAGGCGCCAGCCAAACAGATCTTCCGCGGCGATAAGGTACAATGATCCCGAAAAAAAAATGATACCCAAGGTAAACATGTAGTAACTCAGGTTTACCAGGCTTTTCCTCGCGCCGGTATAAAGCCCCAGGAAAAGTAATGCAAAAACATGATAAAACTGGTACTGTACAGCGGTGTGCCAGATATCGATATCGGACAGTGACAATTTTGCTTTAAGGCTGTGCGCACCAAAGGCACCGGCAATTACTGCCAGCAAGCCGAACAAAGCGGCCGTAATGACTATTTTTCGGTTCATGGGTATAAAGCGCTAATTTACCAATTGAAAGTATTACTTTACGGGGGCAGGGTAAAAATCTACCTTTGCATGATCCCGGAACCATGAAACGACTGCTCATAGCGACCATATTCTTATTTGCTGCTGTTGCCGCCGTGACGATTATCTATTTCAGGCACATCAATACCGC
>JAICXZ010000358.1 GCA_025934475.1 Mucilaginibacter sp.
CTTTGCCATCGTCGTCTGTTATTTTAAACCCTACCTTACTTTGTAAACCCTGAACCAGGTGACCACCTTCAGGCATAAACTTAGCCGATAATACCTGGGGTGGTGACTTAACATCAGCACCCGGTCTGAAGGGGTTAAGTACCGTAATCGTACTCTCGTAAAAATAAGCTGCGTCAAAATTCTTCATCCAGGCAGTATAGGCTCTTAGCTTATAAACGCCGCTTCCCAATGTAAAAGGCAGGTAAAACGAACCGCCTCCCGTACCGTCGCTAAGTGCAATCATCGTTTGTACTACCGCTGTTTTATGCGCGTCGATTAATTCAACATAAGCCACTTTGCTCAGACCGAGTGGCTTGTTATCCTTAGCATCGATACAATATAATTTGAACCAAACAATCTCGCCGGTGGTATAAAAACTCTTGTTGATATGCACAAACAGCTTTTCGCGGAGCGTATTTTCTTTATGGCCGGCAAAGCTTTTTTCAACAACAGCTTGCGTCTGCGCCAGTGAGTTCACAGCGAAGAAGCAGGTCATCAAAATGATGATCGCTGCTGATATCGTATGTCTTTTCGTCCGATCCATCAGAATTTGATATTAAAGTTGACAAACGGAATTGGGTGCGAAAAAATGGATAACTGGTATCCCTGTATGCCTCCACCCTGCTCGGTGAAAAAGGTTGAGTAGGCATTGTTGCGACCTGTAATATTGTATACACCGAATGTCCAGGAATTGTGGAATTTCTGGTGTACCTTATGGTTGCCATCAAGGTTGAACGATATATCCATCCTCATATAATCAGGTATGCGATATTGGTTCCGGTCCGAATACAGCACACGCTCGGCGCCGCCATAGTAGTATTCGCCAATCGGGTAAGTGATCGGCCGGCCGGTGCTGTACACTGCGTTGAGCGAAAAACTGTACCGGTGCGTAAACCGATAGTTACCGATCAGGTTTACCGAATGTGGTTTATCATAATTTGCCGGGTAATAGCTGCCACCGTTGATCGGGATGCCGCCACCGGGATCGTCCTGACGCAAAAAAGTACGCGAATAAGTATAGCTGATCCAGCCATTCAACTGGCCGGTAGCTTTCTTTACCAAAAACTCCACGCCGTAAGCTTTGCCCTGCGTCTCTACCACGTCGGTTTCAATGTGTTGGTTCAATACCAAAGTGGCGCCGCTGCGGTAATCGAGGTAATTACTCATGCGCTTGTAATACATCTCCACTGATGTTTCTATATTATTGGAGTCGAAATTCTTATAGAATCCAAGCGAAGTTTGGTTGCCGGTTTGAGCCTTGATGTTTGGATCGCTGAGCTTCCAGATATCCGTTGGCGAAATTGCGGTGGTGTTGGATAGCAGGTTGATATATTGCCGCAAGGTATTATAGCTGGCTTTGATCGAAAACTCATCATTAATGGCATAACGTGCAGCAGCACGAATCTCGGGCCCCTGGTAAGTATTAATAATACCGGTTCTATGATAAATACTGTCCTTAACATTGCCAATTATACGGGCCACGCCAGGAGTATATTGACGGATCAACTGCGGGCCAAGATAGTTATAGACTGAATACCGGACTCCAAAACTTAAAGAGAGTGCGTCGGTGACATCATATTTATCACCCAGGTAAAGGGCGCTCTCGAGCGCGCGTTCAGTTGGCACGAAAACAGGCTGTACTTGCGATGCCGGGCCCAGCGGACTGTTTGTTCCCGGATCGATCTTATAGTGTATCGAGCTCAAACCGAAAGATAGCGTATGTTTCGGGCTCAGGTAATAGGTAAAGTCGTCCTTAAGGTCGAACTGGCTGATATCAAATTTAAACTGGTAAGCATTAATCTTGTTAGCTGTACTCGATATGCTGTATTCATATCCATCGTACCCACCTGATAATACGCTAAACAGCTTGTTGCTAAAATTATGCTTCCACTTAATTATCGCATTGCGGTTGCCATATTTATAATTGGTGTCGCTGTTAAGCTTAAATCCGTCGTTACTGAAATAACCGGTTAAAAACAGCGTATTTCGATCATCGAAGTGATGCGTCAAATTCAGATCGAGATCATAGAAATAGGCGCTGCTATTTTTATAGGCCGATGGCAAAGCTTTCAGTAGCCAATTGGCATAAGTAGTCCTGCCGCCGAAAACGAAGGTAGTTTTGCCATCACTGCTAATAGGGCCCTCAATGTTCAGTCTGCTTGTAAGCAGCCCAATACCCGCAGAACCTGTTATCTTTTTATTGTTGCCTTCGCGTTCGGTAATATCCAGTACCGATGCCAAACGGCCTCCGTATTTTTCCGGAATACTGCTTTTGTATAGCTGAATGTCCTGCACAATATCCGGATCAAAGGCTGAGAAAAATCCAAAAAAGTGCGATGGGTTATAAATCGTCGCTCCGTTGAGCAGGATCAGGTTCTGATCGGCGCTGCCTCCGCGAACATTAAAACCTGTGCTTGATTCCCCAACGGTTTGCACTCCCGGCAATGTAAGCACCACCCGCAAAACATCGGCCTCACCAAAAACCGTAGGTACCTGCTTAATGCTTTTTACATCGAGATGCGACACCCCCATTTCCACACTGCGCACATTAGCGACTTTCTCTGCTGATATTTTTACTTCCTTCAGCGAAATCACCTGCTGTTGCATGTCAATATTCAACCTGCCGCTGGTGTACAAGGCAATCTGGCGACGTGTATCCTTCATGGCCGGTGCTTTGATATTAAGTACATGCCGGCCAGTCGGTAGTGTGATAGAATAAAAGCCAAACTGATCGGTGGTTATCCGGGTATGAGCTTCGGTTTCAGATATTGTCGCACCAATAACTGATTCCCCCGAACTTGCATCACGCACATACCCCGCGAGCGTGACATTACCTTTGGCCCGGTTGTTTGCAGACCCTATGATGTACAACTTATTTTCGGATGAGGCCCCTGCGGCAGCCTTCTCCGGATTGACATTATTTGCAGGATTAATGTCCGGATTAAACCCCGCACTATTGGCATTTTGGTCACCAAACGTGGCGACCTCGGGATTGATACGAATGTTTTTGGTGAGTACAACTTCCTGGTCGTCGGTTACAAGATAATAGTAGGTGGTTTTAGCAAATATTTTATCCAGCACTGTTTTCAGCGGCTGCCGGTGTAATGTTACTGAAACGCGGAGACTATCAAACTGTGCCGGTTCGTAATAAAAACGATAGCCGGTTTTTGATTTGAGGTCGGTTGTGACTTCCGAGATATTTGCCTGATGATAATCAACGTCAATCAACCCGCCTTGCTGCGCGAGGGCTGCAATGGCCGAGGTGATAATGATGAATAAGGTCAGGCAAAATTTCTTCATGTCAATTGGCTGGCTGATCGTACCACGTGGCTAGTTTAACTATCGAACCCTCCCTGTCTTTCCCGTAGGATATCTTATTTGCAGATAGTTGCTGCTTCAATTGCTTTGCCCGATCCTTGAACACATGAAGCGCTGATCCCTTGCTGCTCACCGAAACATATTGGTTCCCCTTTTTAATATAAATGACATTCCTGTCCTCATAAAACACTTCAGTGGTCCTGTCGCCGGCACGTGTAACTACACTGCAAGTTCTTTTCACAAGTACCTCCGACTTGCCAGCATACAACTGATCATAATACCCGGGATCAAGATTTTCGCTTTCCAGGGCACTTAAATAAATAAAATGATGTCCGGCCAATACCACATCTGAAAGACGTTCAGCGCGCACCGAATATAACACATTGCGGGCTGCCGAAACCATTTGATCATTCAGCAAATCATAGAATACGGGCACATCCTTGTACCAGGTGTGATCATAGCAGATCAGCGAAGGTTGCATCGACATTGCACCGAGGAAAAAGGGCGAACCTTTGACCGCTTGTGCGGGCGGATAGTACTCCTGGCCATTATAAAACGCGGATTGGTCGCCTACTGTTTTATTGTAAGCGTCAATTACCTTGGCGGTTTCGGTATGCGCGAGAGTGTCCACCGACGGGGCTTGAGCGGCGGCGCGGATAACGAAAAGGCTTATGGCAATAATTGGCAGGAATGACCTAACATTCATCAAGAAACAATGTAGACTAAATTTTTGGTTTTCAGAAATCAATTATTTATTCCATGAATAATACGTCGGCAAAACCGCTCATTTTGTTGGTATTATGGTCGTTAATTGAGGTTAAAGGCCAATTTGCAACCTTATCGAGGGTACATTTCAATTCGCCTTTTACTCAAATGCCGAATGAGCAGGTTCCGCCTGTTAATGCAAAGGTTCGAATCGTACCACGAGCAAGTATCAGACGCGGTGGATAGATAACTGACGTCGGCGCTAAACTGCCCTTCGGTAACGTTAATGGAAGCCGGCGCACCGGCAAGGGTGCGTGCCTTGAATGAAAATGTTCCATTGATATGATGACCATCAAAAGAACTTATCACCAGGGTGCCTGTATCACTCCAAAAATGGGTGCCCGAATGATCGTAGTAATCACCGAGCGCATTATCACCCTGGTTCTCGAAATGATAAGTTTTAAGCATCACATTGGTATCCAGATAGAGTCCGATTTCATCCTTCATGAAAGGTCCGGCGTCGAGCAGGAACGTGCCATCATCAAAAATATCAGCCTCGGGTTTGATGCTTTTATAGACGCCGTTGA
>JAICXZ010000230.1 GCA_025934475.1 Mucilaginibacter sp.
CAATTTAATTTCGATTCAAATTTATTAATATTACTAGATTTTTCTTTAAATTGTATTCGTCTTGTAATCTTCTCGTAACACAATTCGTTAAATCAAAAATAAAAAAATAATATTTAAAAACTCTTTCTCGTTTCCTAAGTTCTTAGAATGAGGGATTATCACTAACACAATCTTAGCTGAGCAATCCTCTATAGCATTATGCGGATCCACATAGAGCGTCACCCAACCATAGTTAATCCTGATACTAAGCGCGTTATAGCACGTTTCTTTTTTAATGGCGAGCAACGGGCCAAAGAACTGATAACACGCGTGCTACAGCTAACCGACGATGAGGTTTTTGCAATCGTTTCGCCGCTGCTGCAAGAATTTTCACAAAGGCACCGAAACATTACGCGCATACTTTACCGTCATTGCAACCGGGTAAAGGTTTATATTGAAAGCCTCGGGATCGAATTTGAGACCATAGGCCATTGGCGTAAATTGCTGATCGGGTCATATTTTACACACGAGTATTCAATAGAGTCGGCTGCGTTTTTTAATCCCTCTATCGTAGAAGATCCCGATCAATCCGACCTGGATGTTGGCCAAAAAAGGCTGATTATTAGCTTTAGGGCGGTTGGAGAGGGGCACATATCGTCTATTACTTTTCGCAGGGCGGTGATCAGCCAGAACGGCAGCATCGAAATTTTGCCTGTTGGCAGCTATGTTGACGGCGCCGAAGTAATGCGCGATACCATTTTTGAAAAGAAATTATTCTTTGAGCGGATCGTTAGTGCGCGTATCGACAAGGGAGTGGTGAAGGAATTGAAGAGCAAGATCAAGGATAGGTTTGATTACGATACGCTCCAGAAAGTTATCCTCGAGTTGCAAGACACACAAACCAACGACAAAAAAAAGACCGAATTAGAGAAAGTATTATGGCTTTCGGACTCGTACAGTAATATCAGCTTTTCCCTGGATACCGACATATCTGATCGGGTGATTTTTCCCATGTCTGAGCTGGAGCGGAAAGGGGTAGAAGACGCACGCTTTGTCAGGTTTGTGAACGAGGATGGCTCTGTCGTTTTCTATGCTACTTACACGGCTTTTGACGGAGCGCTCATCATGCCGAAACTTTTGCAAACTACTGATTTCTATAATTTCAAGATACGTCCGTTGCATGGTGCAGGATCTAAGAATAAAGGACTGGCATTGTTTCCGCGAAAAATTAATGGCAACTACGCTATGCTTTCAAGGATTGATGGCTGGAACAATTACATCATGTACTCCAACAACATCAATTTGTGGGAAAATCCGGTGATGCTGCAGCAGCCGTTGTGCCCCTGGGAATTTATCCAGATAGGTAATTGCGGTTCGCCTATTGAGACCGATCATGGCTGGTTGGTAATAACCCACGGCGTGGGGCCGATGCGTAAATATGTGTTGGGCGCAAGTCTTTTTAAGCTGGATGATCCTTCAGTTGAAATTGGGAGATTGCGGGAGCCACTGTTATCGCCCAACCAGGGCGAGCGGGAAGGATATGTTCCCAACGTAGTATACTCTTGCGGTGGGATTACGCACAATGGCAAGCTAATTATTCCTTACGGCCTGTCAGACTATTCCTCTTCTTTCATGAGCGTCGACCTGAGTGCTCTGCTCGAAAAGATAATGTCCGATTCTAGTTCTTAACCAATATCCGGTTATATAACTTAATATATTCATCCACCATCTTTTCCTGCGAAAATTGAGCATTGCTCCATTCATAGCAATCCCGGCGGTTTAGCTTTGGAATGTCATTTAGCGCTTCAACGCTTTCGCTCACATCTTTGACCAGGTAGCCGGTTTTGCCATTTTGGATCAGTTCAGGCATTGATCCGCGGTTGAAAGCAATTACCGGCGTGCCACATATCATCGCTTCGGCCACGCTTAAACCAAAGGGTTCATCGAAGTTGATAGGATGAAGCAACGCAAAGGCATTCCTCATCAGCTCGTTTCTTTTTTCGGGGCCTGCCTCACCGATATACATGATCTGATCGTTCAGGCGGGGTTTGATTTGATTCTCGTAATAGAACCGATCCTGGATAATGCCTGCAATCAGCAATTGCCTTTTACTTTTTAAAGCGATGTCAATTGCTTCTGCGGTTCCTTTATGATGATGGATACGCCCGAAATAGAGGAGATAATCGCCTGGTATGTCGTTAAATTCAAAATCGGCTGTGTTGATACCGTTATAAATCGTGGCTGCGTAAGTTAATTGCGGACTTCTATCTGAGTAGCTGATAGATACGTAATAAGAACTGCTGTTATATTTTTTAAAAACCGGGATGATCTTTTGTGACGAAAAACCATGAATGGTAGTTACCATAGGTGTTTTGATCAGCCTTGAATAAGTAAGCGGTAAAAAATCGAAATGATTATGGATCAGGTCGAATTCGCTGGCGTTTTCCATCAGGTGGCTGATATGCAGGCATTCAACCACCTTGGCATCCTGCGATCTGTCCTCCTCGTAACCACGCCCTATTACGGCCGCCAGTTTTCCACTGGTTATCGAATCAGCTGTTGCAAATAAGGTCACATCCAGTCCCTTGGCCTTGAGCCCCTCGGTAATATTAGATGCAACTTGCTCCCATGGGCCATAATGCCGGGGTGGGGTTCGCCAGGCTACCGGCGCTAATACTGCAATTTTCATTTGGAGAGTACCGCTTCCATTTCCGTTTCGGTATAGGTCTCGGCTGAGCTGTTTTTTAGTGTTTCCAACACGGCAAGGTGCGAAATCAAATAAGCCAGCGTGCTTTCGGCGCCCTGGTTCAGATTGGTGCCGTTGGGATGCAGGCCATCGAAGCAGCCTTTGGTTTCCGGGTCGTACAATGGTATGTTAAGCGAGTTTTCGCCGAGGAACCAGGAGTAGACGAAAAATAATTTCTTAAGACACTGCGGGTCGCCGGTCAGGCGATAATATTGTGCATAAAGCAACGTCATGGCCATAACGTCAATAGCCTGCTGGTCGTAAGAGGGCATATTACCATCGCGTGAGTACCAGCCATTGTTTCCAACCGGCGTGAAATATTTGGGCGTAATGGTTGCCTTCTCGAGGAACCTAATGGATTCAAAAGCCACATCCAGCGTTCTTTGATCCCTTGTGATTTCTGCCGAATGTAAAAGACAAAGCGGTAGTATGGCATTGTCGTAAGTTAAATAATCTTCAAACCAGTGCCATTTGTCTGAGCGGTTTTTATCGTATAAGTCAAGGAGCCGGTTGGTCAGATGATGCAAGGTATTGGTCAAATCAATATCTGAATGATATGCTTTCAGATAATAGCTGATCCCAATAATAGTATTGGCGATGCCTCTTGCATGGCTGAGGTTTTTAAAATTGGGAGACGCCTTGCGGAATAGATCCTCCCCAAATCTGCTGCCCGCGCTGTCCGGCGCGTAACATACCAGGTACCCCAGAGCCCATATTGCGCGACCAAATGCATCCTCCGATCCAACCTTATCCAGGTATTCATGTTTATAGCTCAGAAAATTTCGGAAATACCCCCCGTCATTCTGCATATAAAGCATGAAGCTCATATAAGCAGGCATCAATCCGAGCGCTTCCTTGTAACCAAGCCGATTGGCCATTAGGGTCATTAGCAATGCCCTGGCATTATCGTCGATGCAATAGCCTTCTTTCCAGTTTGGTACGCCGTATTTGGCGTGCTGAATGATGCCGATATGGTTGGTAAGATATTTTACATAATCGATACTGAACTCCGGTATAATGTCCGGGTCAATGATCCGGCTGAATATCCTTTCGCCCAGATCGGGATTTTCAACCACGTTATTGATAATGTCCATATAATTTTTACCAATTACCGGCCAGCGAAGATGCAGCCCATATTTGTAGGCGTTTTGCTTTATCGTATTAAGTTTTTCGGGATTGTCCAGCAACTCGTTTATGATCGTCGCCAGGCACTCGTCGTCTCTAAAATTGAAAAGGCGTCCCCTCTCGTTGGCCAATATTTCTTTGGC
Source organism: Mucilaginibacter sp. (assembly GCA_025934475.1). Lineage (GTDB taxonomy): Bacteria > Bacteroidota > Bacteroidia > Sphingobacteriales > Sphingobacteriaceae > Mucilaginibacter. The sequence continues at coordinate 3,994 of JAICXZ010000230.1, forward strand.
GTGCCAGTAAGGCGTTGCCACCACCGCAGCGCCGGCGCCGATGGCGTAGGTTAAGGTACCGCTGGTTATCTGAGCTTCATTCAAATAAGGCGAGATATAGATATCTGTTGCCGAAAGGTAATTGATCAGATCCTGCTCGGTTACAAAGCAATTGACAAATGCCACATTATCCGCAACGTTCAGCCTTTCGGCCATGGCCATCAATGATTCACGGTATTCTTCGCCCGATTTTCTTTTGATATCCGGATGGGTAGCCCCCAGGATCACATAAAGTACATCAGGATGCCGCTCAACAATTTTTGGGAGCGCCCGGATCACTGTTTCCAGCCCTTTATTACGGCTAAGCAGGCCGAAAGTCAATAACGTCGTTCGGTTACTTAACAGAACATCCGACTTTACAGGATTTTTTTTCGGCGCTTCGATCTCGGGAGCCCCGTGTTCGATAAAAGATATCTTATTCCGGCTTACGCCGTATATCGATACCAGCATATCTATCGCCTTCTTCCCCATCACAACGATCTTATCCGATTTCCTGGTTATGGTTTGAAGAATAGCCTTTTGCTGGTATGAGGGTCTTTCCAATACCGTGTGAAAAATAGAGATCAGCGGTTTTTCCACCTGGTTAATTAGCGAAAGCACAAAAACACCATCGTTTCCGCCATAAATTCCGAACTCGTGCTGTAGAATGCAAGCATCGGCATCGCTATTATTGATGAAATCGGCCGCCCTGGCATAATCTTCCAGAACCTGCTGCCGGATGATGAATTTTACTTCCTTCGGATATTCATACTCATCCAGTGATTCGGCGTTGAGGGCAATGACTGTTTCAGCGGGGTGATCATGCGCTAAATTGCTATTGATCGCGTTGATCAGGCTCCTGTTGAACGTTGCCAAACCGCATGCCCGCGGCGGATAGGTGGATATGTACGTTAATTTCATTTAAAGTATTAATATAATTTATTAACACTCCTGATAAAATTAAGTTTGGACGCGGTTAATGGCTCCTGCAATAAAATTGTAAAAGATTGTGGGTAAAGAGGCTGCACGTATGGTGCCTCTACCGGTTGTGGGTATTAAATTATTTAATGTTGTATTTTTTCGCTACTTCCGGGTAAACATTGATTAATTCGTTAGATTTTCCATTCTTATCGAAAATTTGCTCCCAGGTATTTAACGGCTCCCATATGAAGGTACCGAGGGCTTTGCCGTCGGGTACTGTTAAGGCAATATCGTTTACTTCACGTTTCAATTGGGTATATTCGGCCACCATCACTTGTTGCGGATAGCGAGCGGCCAGGTCAGCCATGTTATTCTTCAGATCGGTTAATGTGCCGTGCCATTTTGGGTAATAGGAAAGTCCAATCACGTCAAAAGGTAATTTGCGTTCAGCCATGGCGTCGAGGAAGAACCGTGACTCTGTGTTCTGTCCACCCAGTGCAATATGCAGCATGATAGAAGTTGAAGGGCTCACAGCCTTTACTCCCTGTATGCCTGAATATATAAGCTGTGCTAAACTATCCAAATTGCTGATTGATCCTTCGGGCCAGATCATGCCATGGTTGATCTCATTACCCACCTGTACCATATCGGGTGTGGTACCCTGCTCCTTTAATTCCTGCATTACTTTTACAGTAAAATCATGAACCGATTTTTTCAGCGCAGTAAAATTTTCGCCTTCCCAGGCAGCCGGTTTATATTGTTTGCCGGGATCGGCCCATGTGTCGCTGTAATGGAAGTCCAGCAGGAACTTCAATCCGGCAGCTTTGATCCTTTTGGCCATGACTTTGGTGTGCTCCAGATCGCAGAAACCTTTGCCAGGGGAGTAACCTTTCGGTTCGGCCGGATCATTAAAAATTCGCAGCCTGATATAATTAAAGC
>JAICXZ010000782.1 GCA_025934475.1 Mucilaginibacter sp.
GCGTCCATGGCGCGTACCTTATTGATCAAGGGTGCAACCTGGTCAAACGCGGTGTCGTTTATGGTGGCGAGTACCAATTTGGTATTTGAGATTTTTATCGTGATTGTTTCCCTGCTGGGCTGGTCGTTCTTCGGTGGCGAAGTTTTAGGCGGATTGTTTTTTATCGTGCTTTCGGCAATCCTGATCAACAGGTTTTTCCCTAAAAAGGTTAAAGAGGAAGCCAAAGAGCACATCGCTCATCGCGAGGGTGGCCATGTGCACGGTCATGATCATAGCCATCACCAGCATCATCAACCCCAACCGGAAGCAAAACCATCATGCTGCCATAGCATGGCCAAAAAGGAAGACACGGCTGATAATACCGGGTTTTCAAGCAAATTAAAAACAGCCAGCGGGCACTATTATATGGATGTAATGATGGTGGGCAAAGATATAGGTATTGGCCTTATTATAGCCTCGGTGTTGATGGTACTGGTGCCCGATAACTTCTGGAGGAGCCTGTTTTTGACAGGACAAACCGCCTTGCCGCATTTTGTTGTGCTGAGCTGGAACGCCATCGTGGGCATACTGGTAGCCATTGTGGCCTTTGTGTGCTCGGTTGGCAACATTGTGATGGCAGCTGTACTGTGGCACGGCGGCATTTCGTTTGGTGGTGTCATCGCGTTCATCCTGTCCGATTTGGTGACTATCCCGATGCTGATGGTATTCAAAAGCTATTATGGCGGCAAAACTATGTGGTACCTGCTGGCATTCCTGGTCATCAGTATTTTCTTTACGGCTTTGTTTCTCGATTATTCATTCGCGGCCTTACATTGGTTGCCGAAGCCCGGCAGCGGTGGTATGCAAATGAAGGCGGCGCATTTTGAATGGAACTACAACACGTGGCTCAATCTATTGTTTATCCCGCTCTCGCTGGCTTACTTCTTTTGGGGCAAAAAAAGCATGAAATAAGCGTAGCTTTGCCGCATAGCTATGCTTCTTCACATCAAAAATATGGTTTGCGACCGCTGCATCATGATCGTGCGGCAGCAATTGACCAGCCTGGGTTTTACGGTAAAGAACGTAGTTCTCGGGCAGGCCGAAATTGAACCTGAACCAAACGAAGAGCAATTGCAATTGATCACTTCGGCTTTAAAAATACCGGGGTTTGAGCTAATCAGTAGTGACACCGACAAGACCGTTGAGGCCATCAAAAACGTAGTTATCGAACTGGTGCACCACTCTGAACTATCGACATTGAATACTACTTTTTCTGAAGTGATCTCAAGCAAGCTGAACAAAGACTACTCCTACCTGAGCCGCCTGTTTTCTAACGCGCAGGATATGACCATTGAGCACTTTATCATCGTACAAAAAGTGGAAAAGATAAAGGAACTGATGGAATACGGCGAGCTCAACCTTAATGAGATCGCCTACCGCATGGGCTACAGCAGCAGCGCCCACCTGTCGACCCAGTTTAAATCAATCACCGGACTAACCCCTACTGCATTTAAGTCAAAGATGCGCAGGACGAGGATTTCTATTGATAAAGTGTGATGTTGAAGTCGAAAGTCTTGAGTTCTGAGTCTCGAGTCTGATTTTGACTTTAACCTAGGTTTCAGGACTTTTTTTCTCGCAATCCTGGCTTGCTTTAGCGTTAAAGCCACCCCTCGTTCTTAAACCTTTATCTTACTAACAAAATTTTTTACAAACTTTTTAAAATTTTTAAAATGTTAAAAAAATATTAAATTGCCCCACAAATAAACCTCACATAATGAATAAACTTTTGCCGGAATCTGCAAGTCATCTGTCTATTATTAAGGCTTTGTACTTTAATGGGACCATTTCATGTTCTGACATCAGCAAGATAACCGGCGCCAGCATACCCAACGTGGCGAAAAATCTGAACGAGCTTATTGACAGCGGCTATGTGGTCGAAAAAGGCTTCGCAAAATCGATGGGTGGGCGTAAGCCGTTGATGTATTCACTAATAACTGACAAATTCTATATCATATCGGTGGCAATGGATCAGTTTTTCACCCGGATCACTCTGGTTGATCCGGGAAACAATTTTGTCACTGATACGGTGTGTTTTGAATTCAATCTTTATGATATCCGGTCCAATGCCGAATTTCTTGCTGAAAAGATTAACAGCTTTATTGCCAATTCAGGTATCGACAGAAACGCGATATATGGCATCGGGATCGCTATGCCCGGCTTTTTTGATATTGTAACAGGTAACAATAAGATCTTCTTAAAAACTACCGGTAAAAGCCTTCGCGACTACATTTCTGAGCTCACGGGTTTACCA
>JAICXZ010000074.1 GCA_025934475.1 Mucilaginibacter sp.
AGGCAGCGTCCAAGCCGGAGGATATCGAGGATCTGCGTATATGCCTGGCCATGTTTTTAGCCTTGTGCAATGACCGGGGATGCCTGAAACAGCTGACTTTGCTTACGCGCACTGATGCCTGGTATGAGAAAAAAATGGGCATGTTATGGACCATCCGAAAAAACCTGATGGAAATTTTGGTCCAGGCTCAGTTCTCCAACATCGAACTTGCCATGTCGCGGTTAAACAGCTTCCGGCGGCGATATAAAAAGTACCTGCTGAAAACTTCGGAGGAACGTGTGCTACTATTTCTCGGGCTGGTTGAAAAATACCTGCTAAAACCCGATGTGGCTTTTGACGCAGCGTATAGAAAGACGATTTTAAGCATGACCGAGCGTACGGAAAATACAGATATCTTCAATTTGAGCTTTATTGCGTGGCTGATAGCACGCTGGGAGAAAAAAACACCTCACAAAGTCGTCCTGGCACTTATGCAAAATAATCCAGCCCGAAACTAAAAAAGCCAGAGTAACAAAAAAACATGCGCCGAAATCCTACCATCCTAAAATCCTGCGAATGTTAGTCCAGATTTAATTTCTGACGAAATCGGAGGTAAAAAAACGGTTTTATTAGATCAAATTTGCGGCTCTCCGATTTTCTCATTTGCCGAAACCATGCAGGGCAATTTTCGTATAAAAGCTCCGGATGGAGATGGATAGAAAAAGCGGAATTTTAGCTGCTATGAAAAAACTAACGGGGATACTTATTGGCAGCGTCGATGAATTTTCTATGGAGGCACGGATATTCCATGCCACCTGCCTTATATCATCTATCATCATTGCTGTCAACATCCCGATGAACTACCTGGTGGGTGTTCCGTCCTTAGTTTTATTAATGACGGGGCTGCTTTGCCTCATGTTATTTGTTTACTACTACTCCCGTATCCGGAAGAAGCTTAGTACTGCTTTTTTCTTGTTCTGCTTGTTTGGTAATGCCATTTTCGCAATCAATTATTTTCAGAATTCAGGGATCAACGGCCCCAGCCTCATCGACATGCTGCTCCTATTGTTCCTGGTCATTGCTGTGGCGCCAAAAATTCAGTTCCGCCTCTGGGCTCCGCTCAATATCGTTATGGTTGGAGCATTGCTCTTTTGTCAATACTACCGGCCGCATTCGGTTCCTAACACTTACCCACAGGCTCATGACAGGTATATCGATTTTGCCTATTCTTATTTTGCGGTCGCCCTGCTGGTTATTTGGATAACGCTTTACATTCGTAACAGCTATAACAAACAGCGCCTGGCCATGGTAAAAAAGGCCGAAGAACTGGAAGAGGCCAATGAAACAAAAAACAAGTTATTGTCCATAGTCGCGCATGATCTGCGCTCGCCCCTGGCCTCCATACAGAACTACCTCGAAATGCTGAATGAACTTGAGCTGACCGCAGATGAAAAAAGAAACATGGAACAGGAGCTGCTGGAAAAAACTAAAAATACCGGGCAAATGCTCTCCAACCTTTTATTGTGGACCTCGAACCAGATGGAGGGTGTTTCTGTCAAGCTCGAAGAATTACGCCCGGCAGAAACGCTAAAGCCGATCATAACGATACAAGGTGCAATTGCGGCAGAAAAATGCATCGAACTCAGGAACAACATAGACTTTGATGCCCTGATTATTGCTGATGCCAATATGCTGCAACTGGTTGTACGCAACCTCATCAACAACGCAATCAAATTCACAAGTCCGGGTGGAGAAATTACGATCACATCTGAGCTTCACGACAACCGTTGGCACATCCTGGTAACCGACACCGGCGTAGGCATCAATGATAACCGCAAGGCAACTATTTTCTCCATCAAAAGCCATTCGACCTACGGCACCCGCAACGAGAAAGGAACCGGACTCGGCCTGCTGCTTTGCAAAGAGTTCACCGAACTGCAACACGGCCAAATTGGATTTGAAAGTATAGAAGGCAGCGGAACTACTTTTTATATCAGCATGCCCGCAAGTCACCTTCCCGAGGGCGCGGAAATCGGCAACGAGTATACCGGGGCAACGGCGAACACGGTTTAAACAACTCCTCTTTCCGAATCTTTTGATGCTATCTGATCATAGGCCATCATTTAATCAATTAAATGATAATTCCCATTCTAAATTCTGTAGGAATTCTGAAGAAAAAATAACTATATTGCTTCCCTCACATATTGTGATAAGGTTTAGGTTAAATGCCCCAAAGTGCAAGACTAAGGGGCATTTGTATTTTAACCGAGTATCATTTATAAGGCATTATTGAGCAACTATAATAAAAACAGCCGAAAATCCGGCTGTTTTAATCTACCTCGTCATCAGGTAACTGATCAATCCGACAATGGATATAACTACAACGGCTTCATACCAGGGAAGCTCCCGTTCCCGTTCAATTTGACCGCCCCTCATGGCGGCCTTCACCGTTCTAAATAAAAATGGAAGTAACATGGTTATAAGTTAGTTTTATTGACAAAATATACCACCGGCAGGCCAATTTTGTTTTTAGATTTTTGGCAAAATTTCTCGGTCAATTTTTCACGGGAATAGTTTAAAATGCCGACGCCAATAATTGAGCGTTATTTGCGCCGACGCAGATGGGCTCAATCGTCTTTTTCTTTCCAGCGCAAGCGAAAAACGACATAGGCCAATAAAATAAGAAGGCAGGTAATAATTAGTCCCATAAAAAGTATAAAAGATATTTGATGAAAGTTTAAATGAAAGGGTTGGTTTGGCACAGGGGGAGCCAATTAAGAAAGGTAAAAAATCATGCCCGGAAAACATCCACTATAAGTTACAATAAGCCTGTATGTTATTCGGTTCACTTAAAGTAGCCACATGTGCTATAGATGCTACAAACCGGTTTTGGCATAGCGTTATGAGTCGAAAATTTATTTTTGCTTATCTTTCACTTTTCTCACCATTAATCATGTCTTTTCTGAAAAAATCTACTCTGGCTGCCATTATTCTGGGTTTTTCTTTGACAGCCAAATCCACTTTCGCGCAAAATAAGAAGGCTGTTCTTGTTCATACGATAGATAGCATACTTAACATCCAGGTGAATAGCGACAAGATACCCGGTGCCGTGATTGAAGTGAAACAAGGAGATGACGTGCTTTTGAAGCAAGCTTATGGCTATGCCCAAAAGTATGACTACGAGCATCGCCTGCTGGCCAAACCCGATGCCATGACCGTGGGCACCATGTTCGATATTGCCTCGCTCACCAAAATGGTGGGCACTACAACATCTATCATGTTGCTGGTCGATCGTGGCCAGGTGCACGTTAACGACCCGGTGAGCAAATACGTACCAGCTTTTGGCAGTCCGGATAAAGCATCGATTACCATTCGCAACTTGCTGACCCATACCGCTGGATTATATGAATGGTATCCTATGTATTATCGTGCATCCAGCAAACAGGAAACTTTTAAGCTGATTGATGAACTGCCCCTGGCTTTCCCGGTAGGTGCCGCGCGGCATTACAGCGATTTGGGCTTCACTGTTTTGGGCGAGATCATCGAAAATATTTCCGGCCTGCCACTCGACCAGTTCGAAGAGCAGAATATCTTTATACCATTGGGAATGAGCCACACCATGTTTAATCCTCTCACTAAACATAAACCCTCCGAAATTGCGGCTACCGGGCCAGGCAATCCTTACGAACATCGGATGGTGTACGATCCTTCGATGGGCTTTCAATTCAAAGAGATCAAACACGACCAATGGAACGGCTGGCGACATTCTGTATTGCGCGGCGAAGTCGACGATGGCAATGCCTGGTATGCCGAAAAAGGCGTTGCCGGAGCGGCTGGACTATTCTCAACAGTTGAGGATTTGCAAAAGCTGGTGGATATGCTGATGAATCATGGCAAGATTGGTTCAAAGCAATTCATCTCGGAGCAAACGATTCAAGCTTTTCTCACCAAAGACAAATTCAAAAACGGCCTTGGCTGGATGATGGATCCGGAGAATCCTGTTATCAGGAACGGACCGGAAGGAAGTTTTGGTCATACCGGTTTTACGGGAACTAGTATTGCTGTTATTCCGTCGCAAAATATTTCAGTGATCCTGCTCATCAATCGCGAACAAATGGGGATGATAGACGATAAAGCATATTATAATGTGAGCCCTATTCGGGCAGAGATATTTAAAGCTGTGATGCGCTATAGTGAATAAACATTTATTCTGCCCGTCGCTCTTTTTGCTAGTTTTTACAAACCCATTATTGTAGGAAATTGTTGATCAGATAACAAATTCTATGATTATGGCATCAGCATTTGAAAAAGATGAGCATCAACAGCCTTTGACTACACAAGGTGATTCAGGTGAAAAGGAAGAGCAATTGAGCGGCACAACCAACCTTAGCGAAGACCAATTAAAAAAGGAGCGTGACCCGGCAGAAGATAATCCGGACCGCATCGAAAACCCCGACGATCTGCACGAAATAAAGGTTGATGATGACCTGAATGAACCGGATACAGAGAAGCTTCAACCTTCAAAAGACAAAGACGTCGATAGTTTAGATGCTAATCTATATGGTGAGCTGGACGAGGATGCGCCATGACGGGCCAGAATAAAGCCAGTATTGATTTGAATGACAAAAAACCGAAATCGGGCGCTGGCGACCACCTCGCTAATGAGCGAACTTTCCTGGCGTGGATCCGCACCAGCATCGCGCTGATGGGTTTCGGCTTTGTGGTGGTGAAGTTTTCCCTATTTGTCAGGCAGTTTTCGCTCGCCGTTACGGGACATGCAATTGCCCCATCTAAAGGCTTTTCCGGTACTATTGGGCTGTGCCTTGTTGGTATTGGTGCATTGACGGCTTTTATTGGCTATATGCGTTTTCGGCGTATAGAGAAACAATTACTTGAGGATGCTTTTTACCCACAATCGCGTCTCCTGATGGTCTTAACCGGCGGGGTGATTATTGCCAGTTTACTTCTGCTTTATTACCTGTTGCCAAATCTATAATTTCCAGCTTCAGTTTCCATTGGAACCATCACTATTCCTCTCCTGTCAAATTACGTCCCTGGTAGCTTAAAAATAGCTATAATTGTCTTGAAGCCACCATGAAAGATATAATCATAAACGGAGCCCGGTTAAAAATAAAGCAGATAACGGTCGCGAAAGACCGTCCTTTAATTGTCTTTCTGCATGATTCATTGGGCTGTATCGAGTTATGGCGCGATTTCCCGGCCAAACTTGGCGAGGCCACAAACTGCAACGTGCTCATTTACGATAGGCAAGGTTATGGCAAATCAGAACCGTTTGACGGCACGCCACGTCAGCTTGATTACATGGAGAAGGAAGCGGATGTTTTAAATCTCTTGCTGACGGAACTCGGCATCGACGATGCAATCATGTTCGGCCACAGCGATGGAGGTTCCATCTCGCTGATCGCCGCAGCCAAATATCCGCAGCATATCAAAGGCATCATCACAGAGGGCGCACACATTTTCGTAGAAGACATCTCCTTGAATGGCATTCACGAAGCCATAAATGAATACAACACCACCAACCTGAAGCAACGACTTGAAAAATATCACGGCGACAAAACTGAAGCCGTATTTTGGGCCTGGGCAGGTACCTGGTTAAAAGAAGAGTTTCATTCCTGGAGCATCGAAAATTTTCTACCCGAAGTAACCTGTCCGGTCCTCGTTATCCAGGGTGAAAACGACGAATTTGGCAGCATTGAGCAGGTGAACGGCATTGTAAACCAGGTCTCCGGAGAAGCAAGTAAGCTTGTTATACCATCAGGAGGGCATAATCCGCATAAAGAAGTACCGGAAATGGTGGTGGAACATTGCAGCATGTTTATTAGGAAATGTATTGACGGAACTCCAGGATAGAACCTTCGAATAGTACTCAACAACTGAAGAAGGCTGAGCAGAAACATAATATTTTTCCTTAGCTTTAAAGCTATACCATTCAACCAACACCCCTTGAGTTCGTCTCTGATCTTGCTGATTATCCTGGCCTATTTCGGTCTTTTGATGCTCATCTCGTGGTTCACTTCGAGACATACCAGGGACAATAGCTTTTTTGACGGCGACCGTGCGTCACCCTGGTTCCTTGTGGCATTTGGGATGATCGGTTCAGGCATATCGGCAGTTTCGCTGGTGTCGATACCCGGTAATGTCGGCAATAATAACCTCTATTATTTCCAGTTCATTTTGGGCACTATTGTGGGCTACCTGTTCATAGCCTTTGTATTGACACCTATATACTATAAGCTGAAACTGGTTTCCATCTACACTTACCTAAAGGTTCGCTTTGGGGATGTGACCTATAAAACCGGCTCCTTGTTCTTCCTGGTGTCGCAGTCGTTCGGGGCAGCGTTGCGGCTGCTGTTGTCTATCAAAATACTGCAATACGCTTTTTTCGATAACCTGCATATTCCGTATTTTCTTACCATCATCATCGTGCTGGTGCTCATCTGGCTGTACACCAATAAATCGGGCATCAAAACCATCGTGTGGACGGACGCCTTGCAGTCCCTCTTCCTCATCACGGTTATAATCATATCCATCATTGCTATCAAAAACTCTCTGCGCTTGTCGGGTGCCGGAATGGTTAGCGCCATCGTGCATCATCCCTATGCCAGGCTGTTTGACTGGAACATCGATTCGGGCTCAAACTTTTTCAAGCAGTTCATATCGGGCCTGCTAATCACCGTTGCGCTTGTTGGCCTCGATCAAAGCATGATGCAGAAAACGCTGACCATCGCCAATATTAAAGGCGCACGAAAAAACGTGCTCACGTTTAGCTTTTTCATTGCAGCCGCCCAAACATTGTTCCTTGGCCTCGGTGTTTTGCTGTATATCTTTGTGGAACGGAACGGCATCAAACTCGAAGTGCAAAACGGGCAACTGGTCAATACCGACGGCCTGTACCCTTACCTCACGCTTCATTATTTCGGTGAAGTAGGCGCCATAGCATTCTTCATCGGTGTGGTGGCGTCCACCTTTGCCAGTATCGACGCCTGCATCACGGCCCTCACGACGGCTTTCAGCTACGATTTTCTTGATTTTGAAAATAAGCCGCACGAGGCAAAGAAAAAGATCAAAAACCGGGTATTGCTGGCCGTTAACATAGTAATGTTTGCGATCGTAATGGCTTTCTGGAGCAGCCACGGAGCCATCATCAATACTATTTTCAAAATAGCCGGCTATACCTACGGTCCAATTTTAGGTTTATATTTAACGGGATTGTTCACCACAATACAACTCAGAGACAAATGGACACCCGTAGCCTGTGTATTGGCGGCTTTGTTAACCTGGGTGCTCAATGGTTTGTTCATCAGCCTCCTGAATTTCGATTTCGGGTTTATGAACATTTTGGTGAATGCTGTGCTGACAATTCTATTTTTATGGGTCATTCAGAAGAAAGCTCATGGCACTGTTTAACGAAGATATTATAATAAAGCAAACCACTGATCCGGTTGATTTTGCTGCCTGCGCTAACATCATGGTGCAAACCGCCCCGTGGATAACGCTTGGCATGAGTCTCGAAGACTGTTCTAAGGCATTCGAAGGGGCTTACCGGGAGGTTTTTGTGCTGAGAAAGGGAAATGAGATCGCAGCATTTTTCATCATCCAGCCACAGGGCAGCTTCAAAGGCTATATACAAACCATTGCCGTAGCCGAGGCTTACCGCGGGCTAGGTTTCGGCACCCGGATACTAGATTTTTGCGAGGACCGTATCCTGAAATATTCGCCCAATATGTTTATCTGTGTAAGCTCATTCAACGAAGGCGCAATGAAACTATACACCCGCTTCGGCTTTGAAAAGGTTGGCGAACTGAAGGATTTCATCAAAGAAGGCTTTACGGAAATATTGCTCCGCAAAACGGTGGGGCCGACGTGTGGGTATAAATTGGCGGGAAAATGAAATTGGCCGTTGGAGACAACTCGAGGCATTTGTACATGTGGTCTCCGCAAGTTTGGCGTACCGGCTTCGTTGGAAACGACTTCAACAACACCATAGAAAAGATGGAGACTAATTAGCAGAGCTTACTAACGCCATAGAAACTTTCAGGAAATTTTCGCGTAACTTCCGTAAAATCAGAACTGCTGATATTCGCAAATGTGTAGGCATCCCAACCTAATTCGAAAAAAATTAACCGTTGTTTTAGTTTTTGTAGGTCCTTGTCAATTGCTTTGAAAAGACTTGCGACCAACGCATTATTGGAAGAACGCTCATACCATTTCAAAGCATTTTCCCACGAGTGTTTGTTCCCTAATGCCATATCGAGGAATGTGATGATTTCCTTTTCATTTTCTTCACCTTTCCAATCGATAACCTGAACCAGGCTTTTGGAATCGCCGAAAATGTATAAAACCTCAATCGGCTTCAAGTCTCCAAAATCTAAATTTGAATACTTTGTTACGATTGTAGGCTTGTGCGCCACAAACCCTTTTTGATCATTCAAATACCATTTAAAAAAAGCATTGAATTCGTCTTTATGGTTCGAAAAGATCAATTCGCCTGCTTTCAAAAATCCGACATTTTTCTCTTTGTTTTTTCTCTTGCCAACCAAGTCAATTATAAACGAAGCCACCAGTATTAGGCAAAAAATAATGGATACCCAAGCAGTACTCAGTGTTTTAAGAACTTCGACAAAAAAATAAAGCAATAAGATTAGACCCAGGATTGATAGAATGATAATTGCGATAATGAGCCTGTCGCGGGTTTCTCTTTTCATAATTACCCAAAAGTACATTTTGGGATAAGATGATGCTAGTTCTGACGATCGAAATTCTTTCTCCCCCAACTCTGTCGCGGAGAATCCCGCGGCGCAAGGTTGTACTAGCTTGTTATATCACACTAAGTCGCACTGAGTGTTTCATTTAATGCTGTCCATTTAAGACTCCACTACGCTAACTCTCAAACGATTATGAATTCACAAACGCGTACAAGCCTTTATCCGCAACAAGAAGCCCCTACCTGCACAGGCGGACATTTAACCGTCCCATAACTGCAAAAAACACAACAATCTCCATCTTGAGGCTTCAGAATGGCGTGACAGTTCTCGC
>JAICXZ010000539.1 GCA_025934475.1 Mucilaginibacter sp.
ATACAGGTACCAAGTTTATTTTTTTACGAGTGGCTCGAAGAACATTATGTAGGCCTGCTGCGTAAAACCATTAAAAAACAATTGGGCGACGACGGGCGCCTGGAATATAATATAGTTGTGGAGCAATCGTCATCCAGTAAGCCGTATACTACCAATATCCCGTCGAACGGAAATGGCGCCGAATCAAAAAATCAGTCGATGCCGATACCGATCTCTATTAACAAAGACATCAAAAACCCCTTTGTTATCCCGGGTTTAAAGAAACTGATCGTAGATCCGCAGCTTAACCGCAACTATACCTTCAATAACTTTGTCGAAGGCGATTGTAACCGTTTGGCACGATCAGCCGGTTACGCGGTGGCGGCAAAGCCCGGCGGCACATCCTTTAACCCCTTGATGATCTACGGCGGTGTAGGTTTGGGCAAAACCCACCTGGCACAGGCCATCGGCAACGAAATAAAAAACTCGCTGCCCGATAAACTGGTGCTGTATGTTTCGTGCGAGAAATTTACTCAGCAATTTGTCGATGCGCTGAAGCACAATAATATAAACGACTTCGTGAATTTTTACCAGGCCATCGACGTGCTCATTATGGACGATGTGCATAACTTTGCCGGTAAGGAAAAAACACAGGATTTCTTTTTCCATATTTTTAATCACCTGCACCAATCCGGCAAGCAGGTGATCATCACGTCAGACAAGGCGCCGAAGGATCTGGCCGGTTTGGAAGAACGCCTGCTGTCGAGGTTTAAATGGGGCCTTTCGGCCGACCTGCAAATCCCCGATCTTGAGACCCGGATGGCCATCCTGAAAAACAAAACTTACCAGGACGGCATCGAACTATCTAACGACGTGATCGAATACGTTGCGCATAATATCGATAATAATGTTCGCGAGCTCGAGGGCGCCATGGTATCGCTGCTGGCGCAATCAACTTTAAACCGGAAGGAGATCGACCTGAACCTGGCAAAGCAGATGCTGAAGAATTTTGTAAAAAATTCTTCCAAGGAGATCTCGATGGAGTATATCCAGAACCTGGTGTGCGAATACTTTGAGGTGCCGATTGAAATGGTGAAATCACAAACCCGCAAGCGGGAGATCGTACAGGCAAGGCAGATATCGATGTACCTGGCCAAGGCGCATACCAAAAGCTCGTTGAAATCAATCGGCAGCTTCTTTGGCGGCCGCGATCATTCAACCGTGATCTATGCCTGCAAAACCGTAGAGGACCTGATCGATACCGACAAGAAATTTAAAGGCTACGTGGCCGATATCCAAAAGAAATTAAAGATGTCCTAACTGATCTTATATATACTTAAATCGGGCCCTGCATTTTTTTAATGCAGGGCTTTTTTATATTTATAAAATGAAAAAACTTTTAATCGTTATCATGCTCATATCAGCTGGCCGCATCGCTTATTGTCAGCAAACTGCCACCGAAGCCGTTAAACAAACCGTAAATACTATGTTCGATGCCATGCGCAAGGGCGACAGCACCTTATTGCGTTCCACCTTTTCAAAAGATATGATACTACAAAGCGTTTCAACCAATAAAGAAGGGAAGGCCGTATTGTCCACCGAAAAAGCGGATGGCTTTGTAAAAGCTATCGGTACGCCACATACATCGGTGTACGACGAGCGCATAATCTTTGGCGACATTAAAATTGATGGCGACCTGGCCAGCGTTTGGGCGCCGTATAAGTTCTACCTCGGCGACAAATTTAGCCATTGCGGCGTGGATGTTTTTCAGTTGATGAAAACCGCCGACGGCTGGAAGATTATTTATATTGTAGATACAAGGCGCAAGGATAATTGTATAGAGTAATTAGTGATCTAAAGGTATATTTCGTAGATACCCAATTCGTCATTGACCATGAACTCGTCTATTTCTTTTTTAAGCTTGATAAGTAAATTTGCAATTTCATAGGTGGCTACATTTCCCGTTCTAAGCCAAATAATCTTTGGCGGAAAGGAAAATAAATTCTGTAGCTCAAAAAAATCTTCATCAAAGGTCAAAATCGAATAGTTGTTTGCTTTAGCATATTGCCAAATCATTAAATCAGTTAGTCGTTTGCCCGGTGGGATTTCGTTAGAAGGCAGGATTTCCCATTGTGGAATTAGCTTTTTCAGGCGCCAGGAAATATTCTCGTCGGCAACTAAGCGCATTTATGCAACTTTAATTACCCGTTCTTTATTAGCAGCATATGCCAAACATGCCAGTAACTGTGTTTCACTTAACTGTGGAAAATCATCAATGATCTCCTCATGGGTCATGCCCGATGCCAGCCATTGCAAAACATCATAAACAGTTATCCTGGTTCCCTTGATCACAGGTTTGCCAAACCTGATATCAGGATTAACTTCAATATATTCCTTGTAATCGATTTGCGCCATATACAAAAATACTCAAAATGTATTAATTATATCATCACCCAAACAACAACCCAAACACCTCCTCTATCCGGCTCACTATTTTCACATCGATCTTATAGCGCGACAGGTCGATCCGCTTTTTATCCTGCGCGGCCGAAGGCATGTTATATTTGGATATAAAGATTTGCTCGAACCCCAGCTTTTGCGCTTCGGCGATGCGCTGCTCCACGCGGTTCACCGCCCTGATCTCGCCCGACAGGCCAATCTCGCCCGCAAAGCAGGTTTTAAAAGGAATGGGGATATCCTCGTGCGATGAAATAATCGCGGCCGCAAGACCCAGGTCGATTGCCGGGTCTTCCACCCTTATGCCGCCAGTAATGTTCAGAAACACATCTTTGGCGCCCAGGTTAAATCCACAGCGTTTTTCAAGTACGGCAAGCAGCATGCTCATGCGTTTGGTATCAAAACCGGTCGCGGTACGTTGCGGCGTGCCATAAACCGACGTACTTACCAGCGCTTGTGTTTCGATTAGCATGGGGCGCATGCCCTCCAGCGTAGCCGAAATGGT
This sequence comes from Mucilaginibacter sp., assembly GCA_025934475.1. GTDB lineage: Bacteria > Bacteroidota > Bacteroidia > Sphingobacteriales > Sphingobacteriaceae > Mucilaginibacter. The sequence goes on from JAICXZ010000539.1 coordinate 2,942, forward strand.
GATGCCGCTCAAAGGCTCGTCGCGCTGCGACAATAAAATTTCCGACGGGTTGGATACCTCCCGCAGCCCCTCGCCCAGCATTTCGTAAATGCCCAGTTCCGAGGCCGACCCGAAACGGTTTTTTACCGTTCGCAGAATGCGGTAAACATGATGCCGGTCGCCTTCAAACTGTAACACGGTATCCACCATGTGCTCCAGTATCTTCGGACCGGCTATCATTCCATCCTTGGTGATATGCCCGATCAAAAACACCGGCGTGCCGCTCTCTTTTGCAAAGCGTAGCAGCTCGGCGGTACATTCCCGCACCTGCGACACACTGCCCGGCGTCGACTCGATATGCGCCGAATGCAGCGTTTGTATGGAGTCTATTACCACCAGGTCCGGCTCCAGTTCCTCGATCTGCTTAAATATGTTTTGTGTGGACGTCTCCGTTAATATAAAACAACCCTTCTTGATTTCCGGCCTCTGATTTCCGACCTCTGACTTCTGACTTCCGACTTCCGACTTCCGACTTCCGACTTCGCTCAACCGTTCCGCCCGCATCTTGATCTGCCGCCCGCTCTCTTCACCCGAAACATACAGCACCTTCAAATGGGGCATGTTCATGGCCAGCTGCAGCATCAGTGTGGACTTACCGATACCCGGCTCACCGCCGATCAGC
>JAICXZ010000175.1 GCA_025934475.1 Mucilaginibacter sp.
CATTGTTGGCAACGAAAAAGACAACAACTCGCCAACAATGACGATCTGGTCTTCACCCGAACACTTTTCTATGTTGAGGCTTGCCGATGTATACCTGGTATATGCCGAAGCTATCCTGGGCAACAATGCAACTACTACCGATGCGGACGCCTTGACGTACTTCAACAAAGTACGGGCCAGGGCCGGCGTGGACCCAGCTCCTATGCTGAGCGCTGACACCATACTTCGCGAGCGTAGAATTGAATTGGCTTTTGAAGGACAATACTGGATTGACCTGGTAAGACTTTCTTATTACCAGCCGGCACAAGCCGTCAATCTTCTTAATTCACAGGCGCGGTACACCTTTACTTATGATCCTAAAACGCATGTAGCCAAACGGGATACTACTACTGCGGTACCAACGCTTCCGGCCACTATCAGTTCGTTTACATTGCCAATTCCTGCGGCCGAAGTTACTGCCGATCCGAAATTGGCGCAGCCACCAGTCCCTTACTATAAGTAAAATATTTATTAAATGTTCATCATGAAAACGAAATCATTTATCCGCTTGTGCTTATTGCCACTGCTCCTTGCGATAGTGGCTTTAATCCCTGCTTGTAAAAAGAACAACGACAACGTCGGCGCCGCTCCTGTTATTACAAGCGTAAGAATGTATAATCCCTCACCTAAGGATACTCTTTTGAGTACCGGTAATCCCAATACTGATCCCACCTGGTCCGGAAGATCAGGAAAATATGTGGTGATAATCGGGCAGAATTTGCAAAATGCAACGCATATAGAATTTGATGGCGTTACGGCAGGTTTTAACCCCGCTTTATTGGCGCCGAACAGTGCGGTGGTGCAAGTACCAAACATTATGTTTTCCTCGATCGATACTACCAAGCTTTATACCCTAAGCTATAAAACAACTGGAGGGTCAACAACATTTTCGTTTAAATTGGGCCCGGCAGCGCCAACTATTACAGCTATCTCAAATGTATTCGCTAGCCCTGGTGATTCTGTTCATGTTTATGGTACGAATTTGTTTTTAATTCACAGCTTTTCGTACGGCGGAACTGCGATTACGTCGTTCAAGCCGAGTGCTGACGGAACTTCTATCGGTTTCCTCATGCCGGCGCAAACGCCCACTGATCAGGTAGTGGTTGCTACAAAGACCGGTACGGTCAATTTTAAAATAGTGGCGACGCCAACGATAATCAGTATTTCCAATGAAAATGCTAATCCTGGAGATTCGGTTTATGTATATGGCACCTATCTTAAAAATATTCAGTCGCTGTCTTTTGCCGGTACCGAAATTACATCATTTGTGTCATCCAATGACGGAAGCTCCGTTGGTTTCGTTTTGCCTACGCTAACGCAGGCAGGCCCCGTATCCGTTACAACCAAGTTCGGCACAACGACTACGACGTACAACGTCAATGATATTGCAACAGGCGCTATTTCCAATTGGGAATGGAGCGGCGCATTTAACTGGGCTTGGTGGGGTGGAGCGACGCTGACGAGTGGTAACTCAAGCAGCGGTTGGCCGCCATACAATCCTGACTTCCCGGGTAACACGAGCCAATACATGGTGTTAAAAACAGGTAGCCTGGCAAGTGGCGAGGGGAATACCTATTCTAATTATGCCATACTGATGAATGCCGCACAATGGGTTCCGGCGGCCAATCTTGGCGATTCACCTGCCAACTGGGCAATTAAATTTGAAGTAAGTGTACCTCAATCCTGGAATGGCGGTACAATTGATATCCAAGGTGGCTTCGGTAGCTATATATACCGATGGGAACCATGGCAGGTAACGGCCACAAAGACCACAGCATACACTACAAAACGCTGGGTAACGGTAACCATTCCTTTGTCAGCCTTCAAGGCGTCTGATCCTACGCTCGGCGATGGTGAAGGTACTGCCATATCCAAAATTAGCGATCTGACAGGACCAACAGGGAATACTTCGTGTACGATATATATTCATAATTATAGCAAAACAGCCACAACTACAGGTCTTTATGCTGCTTTTGATAATGTTAGGGTTGTAAAAATTAAATAAAGTAAAGCCTCACAGCAAAATGCTGCTGTGAGGCTTTTAACCGAAATAATATGAAAATGATAAAAAAGAATCTCGGGACGGTATGCAAAATTGCTGCAATATTTTTTGCGGTGGTGGTTGCCGTTTCCTGCAAGAAAACGGAAAAGGGAGCCCCTCAGCTCACGCTTTCTAATATAACAGATACCATACCGCCAAGTGGCGGTTCAGTAGCTTTGACATTTACATCAAACGGCGCATGGACCGTTGATACCGTTGGTATCGGATGGCTGCACTTAAGTCAAACATCGGGCAATAGTGGCGCTGCGACCGTTAAGCTAACAGCGGCAGGGAATTCGTTAGGCGCAAGCCGTTCTGCACTTTTAGTTGTAAATTCGACTAATGGTCAAAGCAGGCGGATCACCGTATTACAGGATGCTAATATTTACCCGTCCTACAATACATCACCCGCGGCGCCCAATGCGACCGGCATGTCGAGCACCGCTATGCAGTTGACCAAAAATATTACCATGGGATATAATATTTATAATACTATGGAAGCTCCAGGTGATGAAACCGGATGGGGAAACCCTGTAATTACCCAGCAACTGATCGACCTGATAAAGCAAAGCGGGATGAACGCTGTTCGAATCCCAATTCAGTACAACAATTCACATTTGATCAATAAGGCAACTGCACAAATTGACCCGGCCTGGCTTGACCGGATAAAACAGGTAGTGCAGTATTGCTATAATGACAATATGTACGTAATGATTAATGATCACGTTAATGACGGGTGGCTGGATTGCACTGCAACAGGCGCTAAACAGGATTCTATTAATGCCAAGCAAAAAGCATTTTGGGAACAAATAGCCACTGCGCTGCGCGATTTTGACGAACATCTGATGTTCGCCAGCGCCAACGAACCTAATGCCACGGACGTGCCAACAACAAAAGTCTTAATGCGTTATCATCAAACCTTCATTAATGCCGTGCGCAGTACCGGTGGTAAAAACAGCTACCGCTCTTTGATCATCCAGGCGCCTTCTACATCAATTGACCTGGCTAATGAATATCTCAAACCAGCCAATGTGTATAAAGTAGCTCAGCTACCTGTTGACAAGGTGCCAAATAAAATGATAATTGAGTTTCACTATTACACACCTCCAAACTTTTGCATATTGTCTGCTGATGCAAGCTGGGGAAAAGAAGCATATTTCTGGGGCGCCGGCTTTCATACAACCAACCCGCTCTTTCTTGACCGCAACTCAACTTACAACGAAGAACGTTATGTGGACTCTATATTTAAAACTGCCAAAACAAACTTTATTTCAAAGGGAATACCAATGATTATGGGCGAATATGGCACGGCATATCATGCTGATAAACTAACAGGATATTCAGCGGATTCCCTATTGTCGGTAAATTCCCAGATGCATTTCTATAGCTATGTAACAAAACAAGCTAAGGCAAATGGTGTGTTGCCGTTTATATGGGCCAGTGATGCGTTCAATCGCCAAACTAATACGATTCAAAATCAGCGCACATTGGATTCGCTTAAAAAAGGGGCGGGCCTTTAATAGCTAGTTACAGAATAAAAGATACATGCCTGGTTACCGGTGATTTCACCCGACGCCAGGCATCATAAGTTGGCCAAGCAAAACTTTGACACTGCAGTTGATAATATGCCGATACTAAGGTTAATAATTAGTTGATTTAATGTGCCCGCGACGCGGTGAGATGCGAAGCGGGCTTTTTATCCCCATCGGATAAAAATCTACCGATATGATTAAAGTTAAATACGCTGCAAGTGGCCTGATCGTCTTGCTAGCCTGCAAAAAGGGGCCGAAGATAACCAGCAATAATGTAGCAATAAACACCACCGGGACAATCATTATACCACAGAAAGATCCGGCGATCGCTAAATCGGCCGGATTCTTTTTGGACGATGCCGAAAGCAAGCAATAATATGAAGACATTTAATATAATAAAACTGTGTAACGCAGTACTTATAGCCTTATTAGTATCAAGCTCCGCCGGGCATGCTCAGCAACTATTTGTCGGCACCAATTACCATCCGCACGATGATAAAAACCTAAAAAAATGGGAAAGCGATATCGGCTTGATGAAGAATGCCGGGTTCAGGGTTGTGCGGATGGGGCACCTGGCCTGGGATAGCTACGAGCCGTCTGAAGGACATTTTGATTTTAAATGGTTTGATACGGTGATGAATTTGATGGATAAAGCTGGCATAAAAGTAATTTTAGATATCGCCATCCGTCCTGCGCCCCTCTGGCTGCAACATAAATTCCCTTCGATTAACGTGACCGACGCGAGCGGAAACCGTTTATATCCTAACCATCGCTATATGGAGGATATTGGCGACCCGGGCTATCAAAAATATGCTCTCAGGTATGCCGATACCCTGACCAAAAGATATGGTCATCATCCTGCCTTGCTTGCTTTTGGTATCGATAACGAATCCGGCGACGGTCCGATTTCTTATTCTGAACAGGCGAGACTGCGGTTTATTGAGTGGCTGAAGCAAAAATATAGGACCACCGAAAAACTGAATACCGCCTGGGCCGGTCAGCGGTGGTCGAGAAGAATTAATCAGTTTGATGAGGTTGGTTTACCGCTTTCAGGCAATATTAACGGACAGCCTGAAAGGGTATTGGATTTCCGCCGCTTTGAGTCGGATGAGATCGATGATTTTTTGCTAAATGTTATTGGCAAAGTAAATAAAAACGCCCCAAACGCTTTTACGAACACTAATGCGTGGTATTATAGCGATCAACGCTACTTCGATTATTCCCGAATCGCGTATTCCGGTAAAATGACCCGTGAGGGATGCGGTTTTTACCCCGGAAATTCATTGGTTAGCAACTATGGCCTGATGGACGCTTCATTTGGCATATCCCGAATTCAATTTGAGAGCACTAATCCTTTCTGGTGCACAGAGTTTACAACCATGACCGCGGTGCCGAATTCTATAAGAAAATCAGCGTACGCTACTTTAATGTTCGGCAACCAGATGGTTTGCGGCTGGACGTGGCAGAGCATGCACGGCGGCGAAGAACAATACCTGGAAGGAATGATGGACTGGGACGGCGGACTCAACAGGAAATATGATGAGTACAAGCAGATTGCCACCGAGTTTAAAAAAATTGAAAAGTTTTTCCCCTACAAACTTAGGGCCGACGTAGGTTTAGCCTGGTCATTCCCGAGCCAAATTGCGAGTGCTTCATTTCCCGAACGGCATGACGGGCAGTTGCAAAATTGCTTTAACGTGTTCTTTAAAAAGAACATGGACGTACGGGTGTTAGAAATAACCAAAAGCCCGCTAAACTACAAACTCCTAATAGTTCCCGGCGTCACTGTTATGGACTCTGTTACCGCAAGAAAAATTAGAGAGTACGTTCATAACGGCGGTACGGTCATCATGACGGCTAACTCTGCTGTTACAAACGAAACCGGCCAGGTCTTTTCAACGACTCATCCAGGCCTGCTAAGCGATGTTTTCGGAATCCGCGTTGCCGGATATGAAGAGACCGAAAACTTCAATGAAATATCACCAAGGCATTATAAGGATAAGAATATGGAAATAAGCTGCGGCGGAAAAGATATTCAAACCGAATCAGCCCGTTTTAATGTAATTTATCCGCAGGGCGCAAAGGTGATCGGCAATATCACAAGTTTGGACAAAAACTACCCCATTATAACAACTAACAAATATGGCAATGGCACTGCGATTTATGTGGGCCTGCCAGCGAGGGCGGAGGTCATGGAACCATTGATCGACAGTCTTACAAATTCACTCTCGCTGGCGCAAGGGCCTGTCGTGCCCGAAGGGGTAATGGCCCGGCGTATTGACAACACACATATCCTTTATTTAAACACCACAGCCAAGCCACAGGTTATAGACCCTAAACAGCCATCGGAGAGCTTGCTTTTTGAAAAGAAATACGCCGGGAGTTTTTCACTTCCTCCATTTGAGCCGGAGTTTATTCAACTGCGATAATTTCCTTAACAATGCTTAAAAATCTAACTGAAATGAAAAATAAAATGCAAAAGATCTTTGCGCTCGGTCTGGTCCTGTTAGCCAGTTCTTCCATGTTGCGCGGACAGGATTTACCGATCACCGCCGGCCCTTTTAAGTCAGCGGATTCTTCATTCAAACATTATCAATACCCGGCCTGGTTCCGGGACGCCAAGTTTGGGATTTGGGCACATTGGGGTCCGCAAGCTGTACCACGCCAGGGTGATTGGTATGCCCGAAATATTTATGTTGAGGGTAGCGAACAAAATAAATATCATGTTGCTCACTATGGGCATCCCTCGAAGTTTGGATACAAAGACATTATTCCATTGTGGAAGGCGGAAAAATGGGACCCCGAAAAATTGATGGAACTGTATAAAAGAGCCGGGGCAAAATATTTTGTCAGCATGGGCACCCATCACGATAATTTCTTTTTGTGGAACTCCTCGGTCCACCGATGGAATGCTGTACAAATGGGACCTCATAAGGATGTCGTGGGCCTTTGGCAAAAAGCCGCAAAAAGGAATGGCCTGAAGTTCGGTGTGTCTGAACATTTAGGAGCGAGTTTTACCTGGTACCAGCCAGCACACGGAGCAGATACGGCCGGACCGTACAAAGGCGTGCCATACGATGGCAATGATCCCCAGTATGCTGATTTATATCATCCAAAAGCAGCTGCGGATGACCGGGGCTGGTTAAGCAACAATCCGGAGTGGCATCTGGAATGGTATAAGTCGATCAAAGAACTGGTAGATAATTATC